>OMYE01000044.1 GCA_900315145.1 uncultured Pseudomonadota bacterium
TTTTCAATAAGACACTCGTGTTCCTTGGTTTTCGGATCATAGTTAATACCGACGAGAATAATATTCCTGGTGTATTTTTTCGTATAACGCTTGTAATACTCCTGCGTTCTTATCTGTCGAAGAGCTGTTTCAGCGGATTCCCCGTACTTAAATTCAATGAGAATAAGCGGTTCTGATCCTCTGACTGCCGGTTCATACACTAAATCCACTCTGCCTTTACCTGCCTGATCCTCCCGGTGATAGTCATAATTATCAAGGGTTGACCAGAGAAGTCCGGTTATTACACAGAAGGTAAGAGCTGATTCGGAGTTGTAATCATAAATTGATACTGACGGAGAGTTATGAATCTCCTGAATGAGTTCAGCTGTTCTGTTTCCGTCAAGAGCCTTGATGGCTTTCAGAAGGTTTTCGGAGCGTTCAATGGTCTCCATCCGTTCATACCATTCCTGCTCTTTGACAATATCCATTAAAGCTGATTTTATTTCAGCATTAGGGACATAGGCTATCCGGCGGTTTTTTTTGCCGGCTTTGGCTGTCTCTTCATCCGGTGTGGTTTCCTCTGTCTGCTGTTCTATTGTATCTTCTTTGTTATCTTTAGTATCATCCTCGGCTTCTTCTTCCTCAGAATTACCGCCGTCCGGATTTATACAGCCGAGATATCCGAGACACACCAGAAGACAGAGTATATCATCCTTGCTTTTTATACTGACCATGTCATTCTGGAAACGGCCGCAGTTGAATGTAATCTCTCTGCCTTCAATCAAATTTATAATATCTTCCTTGATACCGTCGAAGTTCATGTTGATAAGACGTACAACCTCTTCATTAGATGAAGTTCCGCTCCAGTAGCTGATACATTCATTTCTGCTTACTGCTTTAGCAACTGAGTTAGGATTGTATATGTCAATACCGTTAATTTTATATCCTTCATACCATTCTTTTAATTCCTGATGCGATATCCGGCATTCGGGAGATTTTAAGATTTGGGTAACCTCATCCTCGGTAAAACCGAAGTAGCAGGCAAAATCACCCGGAGCGAGCATGTTGTACTCATCAAAGGTATTCAGGGCAGACTGGGAGTTGTATTTTTTTATCGGCAGAATACCGGTAAGATAAGCGAGAGCAAAATTGGACTGACCTTTTTTTCCTTTAAAAAGTCCTCTTAAAAAATCAATAAATGATTCCTGCAGATCTGTAGCATTACGATAATCTCTGTAAATTAAGTCCCATTCATCCATAATAAGAATGAATTTTTCTTTGGTATGTCTGGATATTTCCTTTAATGCGGAGGACAGATTCTTTTTACCGACTTTTCTACTTCTGCTGAGCAGTTCCGCATAGTCGCTATTTTCCTTAAGTTCTTCAATTACTGAGTACTGCAGATAATCAACAATTGTGGTAATTCCTTTTATCTGCAGATCTTCATCTTCTGTATAGGCGATATAGTCATCTCTGACGGAGTTCATGTCGATGTAGATAACATCGTATTTATTCAAATGTCTTGTGTAACTTTCTTTATATTCATTATCCGTTATTTTGAGCCCGGCAAAAATATTCTGTCCTGCATAGGCTTTTGAGTAGTAGGCCAGAAGCATGTCAGCGGTTACGGTTTTTCCGAACCGGCGGGGACGGGAGAGAACTAGTAGTTTACCGTCAGTATTAAGGATGGCATTTGTTTTAGCGATAAAATCTGTTTTATCAACAAATATTCGGGTATTTTTTGCTTCAACCAGATCAATAAAAGAATTGCCTTCGTCAGGATTGATGATGTCACCCATAACTTAACCTCAATGAAAACGGTAAAAACATTGTTAACTATTTTATCACAGCATGAAATATTTATCCGTGAGATGTAATTGAACTTGAAAGTGGAGCAGGAATAATTAACAGTTGTATTCGTTCATATCCTCTGCTCTCTTTTCTTTTCCTGGTAACTCATTACGGATAATAATTTATAAATCTCGGAAAAACACCGTAATGAAAAAGGTCTTTCTGAAACATACTATCACAGGCATAAATCCCGCAGATTGTTTTAAACTGATTATAAATCTCGTATTACGTCAGGATATCAGCTGAATGATTGTTTTTTTTATCGAATTTGTTAAGATTATCCGTAATGTCATTTAGTTCCGGTAACTGATTATTTAAGTGGAGTATCCTGCAGATGAAAGCATGTAAGTTAATAGCCGTTTGTTCTCTTATTTTGTTGTCGGGGTTTTCGGCAGAATATGCTGTTGCAGGCGGTAATAAGGATAATTATCCGTTCGGCGGTCATGTTTTCAATGTATCAAGCGGTGTGTTTGACAATGAGGCCATCTGCTCGGTTGAACTGGATGATATGCATCCCCGGGAATATCAGATTACCGTGGAGACGGTAACCAGACCTTCTTTTATGGACTTTACTAAAACATTCAATGACGTTAAAAGACGCTGCAGAGGGGTTAAATTTAAGGACAGTAACGGTAATATTTCCTCCGAGCCGAAGAGAACCACGGATGATATATACCGTTTTGAAGCTAACTGTTTCAGGGGAACCGGTAAGGTTGAAGGACTCTATGACTCCCGCAGAAAATATTACCGCTATGTGGTGATATACGATATGGATGACCAGATGGTGCAAAGGCTTGCCGGCAAGGGTATTATCAAGCATATGGAAACCGTTCTGCGAAAGACCTGTCCTTTCTACCGCTGATTATAGTTATACGGATAATCCGGGGGGATTCCCGGATGGTAAGAGTATCCGCATTTTTTATCCTGTTTTTATTCCGGAAAATTTATTTATTTCAGGTTGTTTTTTAACCACAGGTATTTCCGTTTATCCGGATTACAGACGGTTGTTCTTTTATACTGTGAAGCAGACAGACTTTTTTGATAAATGATCGGGAGGATGTCTGTCTTTTTGGTATTATTTGATGATAATCAGCCGAAATTACTCAAGCCTGTCAACATGGAAGGCTGCAAATGGTTTTATATTTGATGTTAAGCTATTATGTAAACTATCATAGAGTAGTTCAGAAAGTTAATTATTTATTATTAGGGCGATAGCAATGTCGTTTTCTCGTTTTCACAGTCTGGTGTTTTTTTTACTGGCGGTATGTCTATTTAATCCGTCCCAGGCTTATGCTGATACTGTATATGATCTCTTTTCACGTTTTACCAGATCTGAAGAGGATAATGATGATTATTTTTCGGTAGGGGATGACAGAGATATCAACAACGGTGTTTCAGACGCTGTTTTAAATAAGGTCATCAAATACAATGTCATTTGTGATAATAAAGAGATTAAAGAAAATATAGAGGCTTATTTAAGTACTCTGCCTGAATTCAAAAGATTAAGCTTTAATAAGATAGGTACCTCTGCGGAAAAAATCGACAAGAAGGTCAGGGATGCGGTTAAAGTATTCGGATATTATAATCCGTCCATAAAAATGAAATTTAAAAACAAAAAATCCAAAATACTTACCGTGGCCGTAGATTTACGCAAACCTGTCTGGATACGAAATGCCAGAATCGAAGTTATCGGTGAAGGGCTTACCGATCCGGTTCTCATGAGTGTATTCCGCAAGGGGCTCATTAAATCACACACCGTTCTTTCTCATGAGGCTTATGAGAATTTAAAATCCAAAATGCTGGCCATGGCTCTCACCAGAGGTTATCTTGATGCTCATTTCATTAAATCAAAGGTATATGCCAATGTTGATGAAAACTGTGCTGATATGGCTCTCATCCTGAATACCGGCAGGAGATACCGTCTCGGGGAAATCACCTTTTCCGGAGATACCAGATATCTGCCGACAGTGGAACCGGTAATCGGCATTTCCGTGGGGGAGAATCTTTCCACTGATAAGCTTTCCGGGCTCAGCAGCCGGCTGTATGATACCGGTTATTTTGCAGATGTGGAGGTACACCCGCTTCTTGAAGAGACCGATAACTACAAGGTGCCGATAAATGTCCATATTGAGAGAAAAAAATTTAATGTGGTTGAACTGGGTCTGGGGTACGCAACAGATGACGGTATCAGAGGCAAGGTGAAATGGAATATGCCTCTTCTTAACGAGCATGGTGATTCCCTGCTGTTGCAGACTGAGGTCTCCCATATCCGTCAGGAGTTTCTGGCAAGATACAAAATTCCTTTTAAGAACCCTCTGACCGATTATTTCTATATTCAGGGACAGCAGTCACATGAAAGTCTGAACGATACTAATGAGAATATCACTTCAGGTCAGGTTCACTACGCAACCAAGGAATATGCCCCGTGGGTGCTGGACATGGGATATGTGCTGCAGTATGAAGATTACCGTCAGGGTATAGAGAAAGGTAATTCTGTTACCTCCGGACCGAGCTTCAAGGTTAATTTCTCCCGTTCCTATCCCCGTATGGATGTAAGAAAAGGTGAGAGCTATACATTTAAAACCTTTGCCTCCTCAACAGGTTTAGGTGCTGATGTCACCTTTTTGCAGCTCTACGGTTCAGCCAAATGGCTGTTCAGTCCGACTAGAAACTCCCGTTTTATCATGCGTTTTGAACAGGGGGTTAATCTCGGGGATGATTATGCCAAAATACCTCCGTATTACAGATTTTTCGTGGGTGGAGACAGTTCTGTCCGCGGATTCGGTTACAAGACCGTATCTGACAGGGATGTTCGCCTGGTTTATTGATGCCGGTCAGGCAACCAACAAATATGAGGATAAAAATACCGTTATCGGTGTCGGTACAGGTATCCGTTATGTGAGTCCGGTTGGTATCATCAAGGTCGATTTCGGTTTCGGTGTATCCGAGAAACGTATTCCGTTCAGACTGCATTTCGGTATCGGACCGGATATCTAGGCCGGCTGCCTGATGATGAAGTACTGCTGTACATAAGAGTACGGCAAAAGGAACAGCGGAAAGCTTGAAAATTTGAACAGGTTAAGACAGTATCAGTCTCCTGAAAATGTAATAACCTGTTGAGGCTGTAATAATAACGATAATATATTTGCGTTGAAGAGTGGTTTGATAATTATGCAACAGGAAACAGCTGATAATAAAGAACCTGAAAAAAGTTCAACAACACTGCCATCTGCACCTGCTGAAAAAAAGAAATCAGTTTCAGGATGCATCTGGCGTATCTTCAAGAAAACATTAAAGTATACCCTGTGTACGGCACTGTTTGTTTTCTCCATGGCGCTTTTACTGCTTAGCTTTGTGCTGTTTACCAATACCGGTTCATCATTTGCCTGGGGACAGGTGACCAAATATGTTCCTGAAATATCCGGAGATTTTGCTGACGGAGACTTAAGCAGCGGTTTTATTATTAAAAACTTCAAAATGAATTTTGAGGATTCCATAGTTATCGAAGCCGCAGATTTTCAGATTTCATACAGCATATGGGATCTTCTGAAGTCAGAATTAAAGGTGGAATATTTAGGTACCAGTGATATGCTGCTGGTTCTGGGGAATAAACCTCTCAATATGCCGGCGATAGATGAAATCATCTCCTCCCGTCTTTATGAAAACCACTCATTCGAGGTAAATGATGCCGGAGCCATGACTAGAACCAGACCATCTGTTCCGGATAAAACACTGGTTATCATGCCGGCTCCCGACGTCCATCCGGCGGAACCTGAACCGGAGGAAGAGGATGACGGTGAGCGTTTTGTTCTCGACATGCCGGTAAAAATCATTATTGATAAGATTTCCATCAGCAGATTCCTGATGCTCTCAAATATTATCGATGTCGCTGTTGAGAAATGTGAAGCATCGGCCACCATGGAGCACACCAATCTCTACGTGAATTATCTTACTCTATCTTATGCAGATTCCCTGCTTCACGGCGAGGATCGTGATGAGCTTCTGGCTAGAAGGACCGCCGGTGAAGAGATTACTTACAGTACTTTGGAGAAAATCAGACAGGAAAGAGATGCCGTATCCGCGGATGACGGCACCTCTGCCGGAGATACCGTGGCTGAGGGGGATAACGCAGAGAAAAAGGCTGACGAGGCATTTGCTCCTGAAAAAGCTCCGGTTTCCGCCTCTTCTTCATCTCCGGCTTCTGAGACTGCTGATACTCAGAATATTTCCCGAAGTGAAACAGTAGCCGCAGCCTCTCAAAAATCAGAAGATGCAGGCAGAACAGAGGAGGAATCCGGGGAACAGGTATATGTTGAGCCGGAGAGCCCGTTAAAAAATCCTTATGACCGTAAGGAAATCAAGTCCCGTATCGAGCCGCTTTATACGGTAATTCTGCCGTTTGATCTTTATGTGGAAAAGGTAGAGATTAATAAAGGCCGTTATCATATGGACGGTTTTGACACCGGAATCTTTGACGGCGGTTTCAAGATGGAATTTGTCGGTCCGAAAGTAAACGTCAGTTATCTAAGCTTTAATCAGGAGCTTGGCCACGCCAGACTTGCTGAAAGCTGGATTATCCTTGATGAATACTACCCGATAAAGGCTAATCTTACAGCTGATTCCGCAAATCCTGACTGGTTCGGTCTGCTTGCAAATCACAAGGTGACAATAACCGTTGACGGTGATCTGGTTGATTTGAACGCCCATGCTCTGGTAAGCGGTGTAACTGATGCTGATATCCAAATCCGCAGTAATGTACTGGCGCCGCATTTACCGTTCACCACCGATATTCAGGTGGAGCACGCAAGATGGCCGGTAACCGGCGATAAGGCTGATTATGCCTTGAAAAAGCTTAATCTGAAAGCTGACGGTTCTTTAAAACAGCTGGCTCTTGAACTGAAGACTGACGGAGTGGAGGCTCTTAATTATCCGGAGTTGAAAGCTGATATCGCATTAAGCACGGATTTTCATTCGGCGAATATCAGCAGACTGGAGGTTGTGAGCAGTGCCGGAGATAAAGTTTCTCTCAAGGGTAATACCATCTGGAGCGAACAGTATTCCTTTGACGGTAGTCTTGATTTAAAAATTACCGATATCGCCAATTACCTTCCTGATTATCTCGGGGATATTGAACTCGGAATAACTTCATATCTTCATTATCAGGACTTCGACAACTGGTATGCCAGATTCAGCCGTCTGCAGGCTAAAGGATCGTGGATGGGCTATCCGTTAAAGCTTTCATCCGGAAAAATTGAAGCAGGATCATCATGGCAGGGGATTGTTGAAAAGCTGCATGCGGAAATCGGTGACAGTAACAATATCAATATTAACGGCAGTATGACCAATCGCCGACTTGATTTATCGGTGCTTGTTGATCTTCATAATATTTCTCTGATACATCCGGATTTTTACGGCAAGGTAAGCGGTGAGATTAAGGCCAAAGGGGATGTTACCTCTCCGGAGATAGATCTGAAGGCTTCAGTAGGGGAATTCCTTTCTCCGGAAATCAATCTTGCCAATGTTAATCTGTCATCTTCTCTTAAATTAAAGGAACTGGTGCTTGCTGACGGTGTGCTGAATCTGGGAATAGACGAGGTGCGTAAGGGTGACAGTCTGTATGCCAGTGATTTTTCTCTGAAGTTTGCCGGAAACGAGGGGGCTCACACTCTGGAGCTTTCCACCGAGAGTATCGCAGGTTACGTGGAAATGACCATGAAAGGAGGTCTTAAGGATAACCGTTCAGCCTACAGCGGTGATCTGGAAAAGCTTCATCTTGCCAGGAAGGATCTTGATTTCTCTCTGAATAAACCGCTGTCTTTCGGCGTGAAGTTCATGAGCAGTGTCTCAGCCTGGTTTAAAGCTCATGAATGGCAGGTGAACGGCAACAGTATTCTGGTTTCAGACGGCAGCTACAGTCCGGACAGAACAGCTCTCGGGATAAGAATTCCTTCTCTTGATCTGATGAAATTCTCTAAATATCTTCCTGAAGGAATGGTCGTGAAGAAGCCTCTCGCCATTAATGCTGATATAGCTTTAAATCGCGGAAATCCTGATATAAATGTAGAGTTTATGGAATCAGACAACGGGATTATTTTCAATAAACAGCTTCTGGAGATAGAGAAGCTGGGATTAAAGGTTAATCTTAAAAATCAGCAGCTGACCACTGATTTAAAGCTTCTTTTAGGAAAATTCGGTTCTGTACAGACTGTTTTCAGGATTGACAATCTGTCATCAACCAGAAACCTGAGCGGTGATCTGCATATCAACAGGATTGATCTGGAGCTTATCAAAAAGTTTGTCGATGAGCTTCATGATTCTGACGGCTTCATCGACGGTCACGGCAGATATGCGGGTACTCTCGCCAAACCTCTCTTCTACGGTCAGATAACGACTGAGAATATGGATATCTATCCTGCTGCCGATATCGGTCTTATTGATGATATCAATACCATGATTGATATCTCCGGTGACCGGGCTGATATCAACGCCTCATTCACCTTTAATGCTAAAAAGGGGACTATAAAAGGTAATGTAGTGTGGGATCCGGAATTTGAGGCCACTCTCAAGGTAGATACCGAAGAACTTCCGCTGGATCTTCTCGGTTACGGTAAAGGTGTGGTACAGGTGAATCTGGAAGCCTTCTTCAATGATAAAATCAATAAGATATCCGGTAAAATCAGAATGCCTCAGGCCAGAATCAATGTCAAGGAACTGCCTGAAAGCTCCGTATCCGCGTCCTCTGATATTGTCGAGGTGCACCGCGATGAAAACGGCATCTACAAGGATCCTGATTCTCATAATGCCCCTGTTATGCTGAAGGTTGATGTAGAACTCGGACCGGATATAAAAATCAATGCCTTAGGATTAAGAACCTATCTTAAAGGTCTTTTGAATGTAAGACAGAGACCGAGAAAGGCCATGAATATCACCGGAAAGATAGAACTGGTGGACGGAACCTTCCATGCCTACGGTCAGAATCTGCTGATAGAACAGGGGATGGTATCCTTTGTCGGAGATCCGACTGCTCCTACTCTTGATATCAGGGCTATCCGCAATCCTCATTCCATGCAGGATGAGAATGTAACTGTAGGTATTAAAGTCTCCGGAAATGCCCACTATCCGAAGATTGATATTTTCTCAAGACCGGAAATGAGTCAGAGTGAGGCACTTTCCTATCTTCTTCGCGGTAAGGGGCTTGACCAGACCAACGGCAGCGGGGATATGGCAACCCAGCTCTTTTTAGGTGTCGGTCTCATGCAGACCAATAACGTGATTGGTAATATCGGTGAATCTGTGGGGTTGGAGGATATGACACTTGATTCCCGCGGAGAGGGGGATGATACCCAGGTGGAGGTTTCAGCCTACATCATGCCGAAGATTCAGATAGCGTACGGCTACGGTCTCTACAATGCTGTTTCTGAATTTCGTATCCGTTATGAAATGTTTCCACGTTTCTATATAGAAGCTACAAGCTCCATAGAACAGGCTGTGGATGCTGTATATAAGCTGGACTTCGATTTCTGATGTGATTTTTAAAGTTTTACCGCAGTAATCTGTTATTCTGGATAATGCGGTATGACATTTCAAAAGAAACTGTGAAAGGTCTGCAGAGCTTTATCAGGCAAATATGCTTCAGCCTTCCCTGCAGGATTTGCCAGATGTGAATGACAACTCTCACAAGGAAGGTATGTTTTTTTACTCAGAAAAAAACATGATATTTTTTTCATAAAGATGATGATAAAATACACCAAAATGACTGCCAACTCCCAATAATGAACAATAAAGTTTGACATTGTTAAAATTGTTTCTTAGTGAAAAAGGTGGGGCAGTTTTTTTTCTAGAACATAAGTACTTATACTGCTACTGCGGATGAATATCCCCGGTCGGATACGCAGATGTTTGCCGGTTATTAATGTTTTAACAGCAGAGACATCCGGAACGCCCGGCAGTCAGCGTTTTTTTAATGTACATGAATCATCTTTATACGGCAGAGGATTCGGTACTGCGGCCATTGGTGAATTTTATGAATAATCAGAATAAACAGATACTTCTAATAAACGACATATGCGGTTACGGCAAGGTGGCTCTTTCCGCCATGATACCTATTCTTACCAATATGGGATACCACATTTACAATCTGCCTACAGCCCTGGTTTCAAACACATTGGAATACGGCAAGTTCAGAATTCAGGATACCACCGACTATATGCGTGATTCCATCAAGGTATGGCAGGAACTTGGTTTTTCATTTGATGCCATATCCACAGGTCTTATTACTTCATCAGTTCAGGCGGATCTGCTGATTGATTTCTGCGGGGCTGAAGCCAAAAAAGGTGTGCTGATTTTTGTGGATCCGATAATGGCAGACAACGGCTCCCTTTACAACGGCATGACCATGGAAACTGTGGCCAACATGAAAAGACTACTGCAGGTTGCCTACTGCACCGTTCCTAATTATACCGAGGCGGTATATCTCACTGATTCGGTCTATAAGGATGATTTAACCCAGGCTGAAGTCTATGAACTTATTGACAAGCTGCGTGCACTCGGTGCTAAATCCGTGGTAATTACCAGCTGTCATGTTGACGGCAGTGAAGCCGTAGCCGGCTACAGTGATGAACAGAAGGAGTACTTTGTTCTGCCTTACGTATCCGTTCCGGTATTTCTGCCGGGAACCGGGGATATTTTTCTGTCGGTGCTCATGGGACAGGTACTGCAGGGTAAATTCCTGAAAGCCTCTGTTGCCAAATCAATGGAAATCGTTAAGAGAATGGTGCTGCGTAACAAGGATAATGCTGATAAGTTCAAAGGTATCAGAATTGAAGCCTGTCTGGACGTTCTGCAGTAGACTTTGAGCCGTTTTTTATTCCGCAGTTTGATACGGATAACCGTCGGACGGCGGAAGTATTTATTTACTGTTCCGTTTTCCTTTACCGGACTGTTATTACATGCACTTCCGGAGACTCAGGCAGTACGGATAGTTACCTTAGTATCAGAATCCTCCGTCCGGTCGGATAATTGTTTTACACAGTATAGAAAAATTTTATTATTATTATTAAAATCATTGTTTTAATTATGTAATTATGCGTCCGGTATCTTTTTTTACTGTCTGGAAATTGTGGTAGAATAGGTCTGTGGTATTGGCTGATTGCATTGATGCACAGCGGATTTTCATGCGGCATCAGATGTTAAATATAAATTATAACATAAACAAAAAATACGACGGCTGCCTGCACATGATATGCCTTATTATTGAAGAATTATTAACATATACAGCGCGGATTGACCGGACAGCGGATCTGATATGTCCTGTTGATTTGATGTCTTTGGCTTATCTGAAAAAATTCATTTATTACATATCAACAGGCATTTTTCCAGAAATCGGGAGATAAAAATGAAAAAATTGGTTCCAGCTGTTCTCAGCAGTGTTGTTTTGCTTGGCTTAACTCAGCCCGTTTTTGCTGATGATGAAAGCGGTGAAGAGAAAAAAATTGTTATCTGGGTTAATCGCGATAAATCTCATGACGGTCTGGTGACTATCGGTAAAAAGTTTGAAAAGGATACCGGAGTAAAAGTTCTGGTAGCCTATCCGGACGATATGGTTAATCGTTTTATCGAATTCTCATCCAGCGGAACCGGTCCTGATGTTCTGTTATGGGCACATGACCGCTTCGGTGAACTTGTCAGTAAGGGAACCATTGATCCCGTTGTGCCTACCATTGACGAGTATAAGAAATTCGACAAGCTTGCCTGGGCGGCCATGAAGGTAAACGGTCAGTACTACGGTTACCCTCTGTCCATAGAATCAGTTTCTCTTATGTGTAACAAAGACATTGTTGACAAGGCACCAGCCTCCTTTGAGGAAATTATGAAGCTTGATGAAAAGCTTCGTAAGACCGGAAAGAAAGCCATTATGTGGAACTATAAGATTCCTTACTTCACTTTCCCTCTGCTGTCAGCCAACGGTGGCTATTCATTCAAGAGAAATGAGGACGGCAGTTATGATGTCAAGGATACCGGCATCAATAATGAAGGTTCCAGAATCGGTATGCGCTTTTTAGTAAAAATGATCATCAGTGGGGTAATGCCGAAGGGCGCAACCTATCAGCAGACAGAAGAGAGCTTTGCCAACGGTGAGGTTGCCTGTATTCTGGATGGTGCCTGGACATGGAATAAATACAAGAAGATCAAACTTTCCGTGAACATGCTTCCTACCCTGAACGGTAAAATCGCCAGACCTATGGTCGGTGTGCCCGGTTTTGCGATAAATTCCTCCTCCATGAACAAGGATATCGCCAAAAAGTTTCTTACAGAATATGTTCTCACAGATGAAGGTCTGGAAATTATGAATAATGACAGACCTTTAGGACCTGTGGCTCTGATTTCATATGAAAAGAAGCAGGAAAAGGATCCGCGGATTGCCATCAGCATGAAAAATGCCATCAATGGAGAGCTGATGCCGAGTGTTTTTGAAATGGGCCGCTATTGGAGAACTTTAGGTCAGGCCATAAGCAATTCTGTTACCGGAAGAATGAGCGTGGATGATGCCTTGGCCGAAGCGGAAAAGGGCGTTGTTTACTAATCATTAATTTTCACAGGCATTAGCAGATGTCTGTGAAAAGCATTTACCTTGCCATAGCGACAGTTTGTGTTTTTACGGACTGTCGTATTTTTTTTATCATAATACCAGTTACCGATTTGTAACCCTTCGTAAAAATGTTTTAAGAGTTAAAAAATCGGAAATCAAACCGAAATTTTTTTTGAACTGCCGGATAATGTGAAATAATATCTGTAGTTTAACAGATAATATAAAATGCGGCCGGAATGACCGGCTCTTGGTGGAAATATTTTTATGATTAATAAAGTCTGGGGCGGAATGATTGTTCTGGGAATAATCTGTGCCGTCATTAGGTGTTTTTTAGTAGGTGATATTGAAATACACGAGGTTCTGCAGCAGTTTTTTAATTCGGCGGAGACTTCTGTAAAGATTGTTATAGGACTTATAGGGATGATGTGTCTCTGGATGGGCTTTGCCTCCATTATGGATAACGCCGGTCTTACGGAAAAGCTTGCCAGACTGCTTGAGCCGGTTTTCCGGGTAATCATGCCGGAGATTCCCGGAGGACATCCGGCAATTTCCAGTATCACCATGAACATGGCTGCCAATATGCTAGGGCTCGATAATGCCGCCACCCCGTTCGGTATCAGGGCTATGAAGGATATGCAGACACTGAATAAAACCCCGGACACTGCCACAAACAGTCAGATAATGTTTCTGGTTATTAATACCTCCGCAGTGACAATTTTTCCGGTAAGTATCATTATGTACCGCAGTCAATACGGTTCAGCAAATCCTACAGACGTCTTTCTGCCGCTGATTTTCACCACCATGTTTTCCACTCTGGTAGGTTTCCTGGTAACAGCTGTTGTCCAGAGACTTAATGTGTTTAAAAAGCCGATGCTGGTTCTTTTTGCCATGATGGTCGGACTTGTCGCAGGTGTGGGTGTGTGGGCTTTTAAAGCCGGCTCTGATCTGGTATCCCAGGCCACGGTTTTAAGTGATCTCTCTATGGTGCTTTTTGTAGGCGGGGTTACCGCCTACGGTCTTTTCAGAAAAAGACCGGTTTTTCAGGATTTTATTGCCGGAGCCCGCAGTGGCTTCGGGGTTTGCATTGATATTCTTCCTTATCTGGTGGCCATGCTTTTTGCCATAGCTATTTTCAGAGGAAGCGGACTTCTTGATTATCTGATATCATGCTTTAAATGGCTGTTCGGCATCTGCGGTATGGATATATCCTCCTTTGCTGAGGCTCTTCCCGTGGGATTTATGGGGCCTCTTTCCGGAAGCGGGGCGAGAGCGGTTATGCTGGATGTGTTTCAGAATTCCGGAGTTGACTCACTGGCAGGACATATTGCCTCTTTGATGCTGGGTTCGACTGAAACAACCTTATATGTGATTTCCGTTTATTTCGGTGTTGTCGGTATTACCAAGGTAAGACATGCCATCGGCTGCGGTCTCACTGCTGATCTTGCCTCCATGATCGGAGCGGTATTTTTCGGATGTCTTTTCTTCGGCTGATATCTGTATGAACTGTTCAGTCCGGAAAATACATATAAGCAGGTGTTTCCCCAAAGCTTTGTTCTTTTCTTTTATGACGGAGTTTCCTGGAGACGGATGGATAATTATCAGGCGGTGAGCAGATAAAAAGGATTTATTGATGGAATACAGGTTTATTCTCAGAGATGTTTATTTTATTTCCGACTATGCCGGTTCATATGCGGAATTAAAGGAGATTTCCGGAGATATCAGCAGGGCAGAAAGAAACGTGAATATCATTAAAGATTCCCCGGTTATCAAGGCTGTTCCCATGCTGCTCCGTCGCCGTCTCAATGCTGCCGGCAGGATGGCAATTGGTCTTTCAATTGAGGCCTGCAGTCGTTATTCTGTAGATAAGGTGATATACGCGAGCCGCACTGGCGAAACTTTAAGATGTATTAAGCTTCTGCAGGAGGTCTATAAAGGGGAAGGAGTGTCTCCGACAGAATTTTCTGCATCAGTTCATAACAGTAATATCGGGGTTTTTTCCATAATTAACGGCTTTTATCAGGAAACCACGGCTGTAAGTGCTGCCGAGAATACCCTGGGGGCGGCCTTAACCGAGGCCTGTGCTTCACTTTACGGCAGTGATATGCAGCGGGTACTGGTAGTGTGTTACGAGGAGAATCTTTCTAATAGAATCATGCCTATTCCGAATGCTGATTTCTGTCATGGTCCGTTTGCCGGGGCTCTGGTGCTTGAGAGATGCCGTGATGATGAGATATCATCAAACGTATTTACCTTTGATTACGCGGGATGCGGATCAATGAACACGGTGGATTTTTTCAGAAGTATCAGCTTCTCATAAGCTGAATAAGATCTTTTCGGATTGGTATTTATTAACAGATAGATTAGGCTATGAATCTCAGGAACCGGGTTGTTTTATTGGGCAGAAGTCTGGGGACTCTGCTGGTTTTCGGATGCTTCTCCGCCGGGGCGGTACTTCTCGGTATTCCTGTTTTTTTTGTGTTTACCCTCTTTATCAGAAATGCGGTAAAAAGAAGACAGGTACTGCGATGGCTGGTAAAAAAGAGTATGCAGATGCTCATTTTTCTATCCGGTCTGCTGGGTGTTTTCAAGGTGCATTTTCTTCTTACGGATAATGATGCCGGGGTGACATCCAGTGCAGGTGAGGCTTCTAAAGCTCTGCCGGAGACTTCTTTGAATGAAATATTCCGTCCGGCTACAAATGTAAGTATTGATACCTCCGGATGTCTTATTACCGCTAATCATCCGACTCTGGTGGACTATGTTATTATGGTATCTCTTATGGATACCGGCGTTAGCACCATGGTAAAGTATTCCCTGACGCAGGGTTTTATGAAATCAATAGTCCGTCATCTCGGATATGTCAATAATCAGTCATCTTATGAGGATATCACTGCATCGGTGTCTGACGGCAGTCTGTTGATTTTTCCGGAAGGGAGCAGGACTCACGGGGATATTCACTTTAAGAGAGGCGCAGCCAATATCTCCATAAGACTCGGTATTCCGGTAATTCCGGTATTTATGTACTGCTCGGAGCCTGACTTCCTGAACACCGGTTTTCTGAATATTGTTCCGCCACCTCATGTACCTCATATCTATGTGGCTCTCGGGGAAAGGATAGAATTCGGAGAGGAATGTTTCGGATCTGATATGCCTCTTTCTCTTAAGGCCCGTCATTTTAACCGTTATCTTGAAAACCTCTATCAGTGTAAAAATGCGGCTTTATCAGAATATCACCGGAGTAGAATCTAATTTTTGCAGTAAAAAACTTGAGTTATGGCAGATATTAATGTAAATAGGTAGCTTTATCCGGTATCCGGCGGGACGGATTTTATTATTTAATCAGAATTCTATAGAGGATTAATGAAAGTGAGCGAAGATTTGGTTCTGGCTGTAAAGCAGATGATTATTGATTCATTAAATCTTGAAGATATCACTCCTGATGATATTGATACAGATGCTCCTTTATTCGGTGATGGACTGGGACTTGATTCCATTGACGCACTGGAGCTTGGACTGGCTCTTAAAAACAGATTCGGAGTGGTGATTAGTCCGAATTCTGAAAATGTGAAGGAGCACTTTTATTCTGTAGCCACTCTGGTGAAATTTATTGAGAGTGCCTCATAGAAAGCAGTTTATTGCATGGCAGACACCTGATTTTGCAAAGTGTCCGCAGGATTTTACTCCTCGGCATGGGATATGACCGGCAGGAATGCTGATGTTACTATTCTCTATGAAAAAAACTCAGGAATACAGTTTGCCGTAAGCTTCGTGTCCTGAACTTCCTAAGTGTTGTGATATAATCGGGATAAAACGGGGACTTAACGGCTGAGGCTGTCGCCCGGGATTGCTTTGCACCTGTTTAATGAGATTAAGTTATGACAGAAACTGAAATTTTTAATGAATTAAAAAGAATAATGTCTGAGAATTTTGAAATTGAAGCGGACAGTATTACCATGGATTCAAATATTGTTCAGGATTTAGACCTCGACAGTATTGATGCTATTGATCTGATTGCGGAGATTCAAAAAATTCTTAACTGCCGTTTTAACGCTGAGGATTTCAAGGCGGTTAAAACTGTAGGTGATATAGTCAGAACAGTATGCGCCAAGGTTAACAGTCAGTGTTAAGTCTTTTTGCTGTTCTGGGAAATAATTTCCGGATATATTCCGGGAATGCGGATAACAAGATTATTTTTGCAGATGATGACCGGGGTTACTGTTCTAGGGATGTTCTGCGGATAATCTTGTTTTTTTATGCCCGTCTCTCCTGTATCAGCAAAGTAAGGTTTGTCATTCCGGCAACTGATAATTCTCTAGCACTGTTCGCTATGATAACAGCTTCATGGCTTCACGGACTGGAGCCGGTTCTTCCGAATACTCTGCAGCCTGAGGGCTTTGCCGTACTTGATGATGAGGATATGGTTAATGTTTTCATTGAGAGTGACAGGTATTTAAATACATCTGCATATTTTGCCGGAAGTACCTTGAATAATGAGAGAAAGCCTAATCTTATCGATTTGTCATCGGAGTATGCCGGTTTTCTGAGGTTGATTCATTCATACGGCGGTGACTTTACTGAAATTACCGGAAAGTCTTTACAGCGCCTTTTTTCTGGGCTCCCGTTTTCTGATGAAATTAAAGATGAGTTTATTACCCGCTTCCTTCCACTAGTCAGGACTGTTTCAGATCCGGCATCAGATAGTGCAGGAAGTCATCCGGGAGAGAATGAGATCAGTCCTTTAGAGGCTGATTTGCCCATAACCGGTATGACATCCGGTTCTACCGGGTGTCCTAAAAGGGTAACCCGAACACTGGGAGAGTTTCTCTCCGAATATCTGTCAATAAAGGATAGAATCCTTACTTACGTAAATCCTGCTGAATGTCTCGGGGTGGCAACAGTCAGTAATTTTCATGCCTACGGTCTGATGTTCAGGTTCTTTTTTCCGTTGCTAAGCGGGGTTCCGGTGTATATCAGAATGCTTGAATATCAGGAACAGTTCATAAGACTTGCCGGGTTTAATAAAAAACTTTTTCTGGTTTCCAGTCCGGGATTCTTCAAAAGACTTGATGAAAATACCTGTCCTGTCGAGGTGGCACTTACCATGTCGGCAGGGGGAAAGCTTGCTGCAGCAGCTTTAAATAAAGCCCGTCACACTTTTGCTTCACGGATACTGGAAATATACGGCAGTACTGAAACCGGGGTAATCGGCTACCGGTATCCGGAAAATGGGGATGAAGCCTGGCAGATTCCGGATGATACGATAATTGAGACTGCAGACAGTTTTGGTGAGGAAAATGATGCCGGGCTCAGAGAAAATGAAAAATATTTATCCACAGGCGTCATAAAAGTCACGGCTCCGCATATTATGAAAGGAGCACCGTTTATTGGCAGTGACGTGATAAGACTGGTGAGAAACGGTGACGGAGACCTCTGCTTTTATCTAAAAGGACGCAGTGACAGAATTATAAAAATTGAAGATAACCGGGTAAGTCTTGATGAGATTGAAAAAATCGTCACTGCCACCGGAGATCTGGTAAGAGACTGTGCCGTGATTTGCTATGAACAGGGCGGACGTGATTTTATCGGGGCAATGATTGTTCTTTCCGAGAAGGGGAGAAAGCTGCGTGAGGAGATGTCCGTCGGAAGATTTTTAATAAATCTGCGGATGCTGCTTGGCAGAAATATGCTTAAGCTTGCGGTACCGAGAAGATTTATAATTGTCGACAGTCTGCCGCTTACAGACAGTCAGAAGGTGGCATATAACCGGATAAAAGAGTTGTTTTATGAGAATTCCTAATTTTTACATTGTTGAACGCACGGCGGACAGCATTACTGCCGAGGCGGATCTTACGCCGGATCTTGACTGGTTTAAAGGTCACTTTGATTATCAGGCGATTATGCCCGGAGTGGGACAGTTATGGCTTGTGGCCTATCTCTGCCGGGAGTATCTCAATATCGATGTCACCGGTTCAGGAACTTCCTTTGATGTAGTTAAATATATCAGAACAATATTTCCGGAAAACAGGGTGTTATTCTGCATCTATATAAAAAACAGGAGGAAAATGGAGTTTGCCATAAAAAATGCGGCAGATCCTGATGTAGTCTATACTACCGGAAAGTGTACTCTGGTGGATTCGTCTGTTAACTGTACTCTGGTGGATTCGTCTGTTAACTGTACTCTGGTGGATTCGTCTGTTAACTGATTCTTTTAGGCTGAATGCTGATATTTGTCTGAATTACTTTCACAAAAGGTACAGCGGGCAGGCAGAGTCTCAGCCTGTGTCTTTGTAT
Organism: uncultured Pseudomonadota bacterium; assembly: GCA_900315145.1. GTDB lineage: Bacteria > Pseudomonadota > Gammaproteobacteria > Enterobacterales > Succinivibrionaceae > Ruminobacter. The sequence goes on from OMYE01000044.1 coordinate 18,710, forward strand.
TAATTATCTTTCTTTTTTTTCTTTTCTTTCATCCATTTGTTTCTTCACTTTTTTTGTATGCATTTTTCCTTATCCTTATAATGCATAACTATTTTAAGTTGTTGAATAAGTTCAGGTTCATTATTTTAAGAGTACTGCCGGAACAGGAAAAATCGGGCTTTTTTTTGCAATTCCGGTAAGAGAAAAAAATAAGACCTGAGAAAATTGCAATAATATTGATTAATAAAGTTAAAAAAAAGTTAAAAATAAATGATTAATAATATAAAATAGTAAAAAAATAATATAAAACAAAATACTTTTATGTATATAAAACCGGGATAGTAAAACATTAATAAACCTATTATGACTATAAAAACATAAAACTAACAAATCAGAAAATTATAAATAAAAACACAATGATAAAAATAAAATAAATAACGCCGTTTTAGTCATTTTTTTATAAACAGAATTTAGGCTTTTTTTATGACACATTACTATCAGAATTATTATCGTCCAAGAGAAATAAACCTAGAAGAGATGCAGCAGCAGATACAGACGGCTAAAGCTGAGGAATTTAAACCGTGTATTGTTATCCCGTGCTACAGACATGTGGAGATATTGATTAATCGTCTGCCTAATATTTTACGTCTGGGGATAAAAATCATTGTTGTTGATGACGGTAATCCGGAGCCTAAAGCCAGCCGTTTACGTGAATTTGTTAATCATACCTGTCAGGTTCTGGTTCGTCAGGAAAAGAACCGCGGCAAGGGCAGTGCTGTTTATGCCGGATTAAAGAAGGCTAGCGAGTTAGGATTTACTCATGCGCTGCAGCTTGATGCAGACGGTCAGCATAAGCTTGACGCCGTGCCTCTGTTTCTGAAGTTCGGCAAGGAAAATCCGGAGAAGCTTATCAACGGCACCCCGGTTTATGATGAAACTGCTCCTAAAGGCCGTATACTTGGCAGATACATGACTCATTTCTGGGTTGGTGTTGAACTTGGCAAATTCCGGGTTATTGATACCATGTGCGGCATGAGAATGTATCCTGTGAAAGAAACCCTGGCAATTTTAGATAATGTCAAGGTCGGCAAACGTATGGAATTTGACACAGAGATTTTTGTGCGTCTCTACTGGTCCGGAATGGATTTTCTGCAGGTTCCTGTTGATGTGGTATACACCGGCGGGTTAAGTAATTTCTCAATGTTCAGTGATAATCTCAGAATCAGCCGGATGCACACCAAGCTCTGTTTTGAAAAAGTATTTCACTATATGAGTATCAGAAAAAGGAATTATCATTGAGAAAAACATCAGAGGTTTCCTGGAAGGAGCACCGGGAAAGTACCTCCCTTACCGGGATGAAACTTCTGATGCTGCTTTACCGGACAGGCGGTACCAAAGCTGTACTGCTTCTTGCCTGGATTGCCTCCTGGATAGTGTGGGCCTGTAATTCCAGAGTGAGGTCTCTATCCCGTAATTACCTTAATCTCCTGAAATCTTCAGCGGAGAATAAAGGAGTTGCGCTTCCCGAGTTAAGTACCCGCAGGCATATCTATTCATTCTGCAGAGCGGTGGCTATGAAGCCGCTAAGCTGGTCCGGCAGGGATGGTTTGCAGAAAATCATGAGTATTGACGGCGGACTGGAAAAGCTTCTGGAACTCAGTTTAAGTCCGGATCCCGCCATGGTGATAAGTGCCCATATCGGAAACATTGAAGTTATCAGGGCTTTCAATGTTCAGAATGTGCATAAGCAGGTTAATGTGCTTATGCATATCAATAACAGTGCAGTCTTTATGAATTACTTAAAAGAGTTGAATAAAGACGCTTTCATGAATATCATTCCTCTTAATGA
>OMYE01000209.1 GCA_900315145.1 uncultured Pseudomonadota bacterium
GAAGGTCATCGCTGTGATGCACTGCATCATGTAGCTTCTGAAATCCACGTTATGTAACATACATGTTTTGTACAGAGAATAGAATTCAGTAAGATTTTCTGCTCCCTTACAGGTATCACTTGCCATCATGCCGTTTCTTAACAAATCCAGTTCCCTAAATTTTTCTTCCGTTGCGTTATTGGTCATAACTCCATAAGGATTATCAAGAAATGTTCTGAGACGTGATTCGTTATTTACAAGGTAAACTATAGCCTTATGCAATCTGTTGGAACATTTTCTTTCAGGGGAATTATCTTTGTTTTTCTTAATGGTTTCGTGGATGCTGTGAGCTTTGGTAAATATTCCGTCAATCAAAGGTTTTACATACTCATGCTTCAGGACACAGATATCCAGCTTCGGATCCTTTATGCATTTTTGAACCTGTTCGTTATAGACTTTGAAACATTCTGTTATGGCATCTCTGATAAATTTGCTGTCCTCAACATCCTGTTCCCAGTGGTTGGTAACTATTTCTGCCACCAATCTTCCGTCCTTGTGAGTGGAATAATTTATAAGTTCACAGAAGTTTCTTCTGGCGTGCACCCAGCAGAGACCATGCCAGAAGACTCTTGTCATACGGCCGTCTTTTTCTACCTTTATCGCAAACATCTTTCTGTAAAATGCGTCAGATTCAATAAAACAGTCAGATGATATCTGATTATCAAGAAGAATACTCTTCGGAATATCGGCATTTCTCTGCAGGGAATGGTAGTACAGGCATAATTTGTCTGAAACTATGCCAAATACGTAGGAACGTAATGTTTTGGATTTACTCCTTTGTGATTTCCTATCCGGAGCATCATCTTTTGCATCTTTTAATTTCTGTCTTTCACGACAGCTCCAGTATGTCTCATCCACTCCTATAAGTTTGGCCTCTCTGAGGTAACTTTCCATGTGTTTGAATACCGGCATTAGAAGTGCTGCCGTGGTATTTGTATAACTGTAAAGCTGTTGCCTGGAGTACTCAATGCCGTATCTTAATAAATACTGACTGATTCTGTTTAATGGAGCCTTAAGACAGAACCACTGCTCCAGTACAAGACACATCAGTCCGATACTCATTGAACTCTTCTTCAGAAAGTCGGTTTCAGGACAGACTGTAACAGGAACTTTCACATCAGTTAATTCATTACCGTTATCATCTACAGCTACTATTTGAAGTTTGCTGTAACGGGTTTTGACAATACTAATATCAATATTCGCCTTTACGGATGAATCATTGATTCTGATGTATTTATAACGTTTACCGTCTTTCCAGATAAATGTAGTTCCTATTTTCTTTCTGGCATCTTCAACAGAGATTTCTTCCCCGTTAACATCTATGCAAACATAACGGTCAGATGTTGAAATATCACTGCTGACCTTAACATTTTTCTTGGTAGAAACAGACTTCTTTTCGCCACTGGAGGAATTGATACCTTTCTTCTTTTCACTGCCTTTACCATTGATATTTTCATCGCAGGATTTTCTTACTGTAATACTCTTATTTCCGAGTTTAGCTGTGAGTTCTTCAATGGCATAATTCAGTTTTTCTATCAGGATTTTCTGATCTTCAAGTTGATTGGATAAAGTCTCAAACAATGTATATAACGCAGAAACGAGAACAGAAGTCATAGGATTATCCGCAGTAGCTTTTTCAAGCTCCTTCAATATATCTCTAAATCTATCCTGTAATGTCTTCTGACTCATGAAAAATAGTCCTTTGTAAATGATACGACTATTATACCAAATGAAGTTTTCGGCTATTATGACTGCTAACTTTACAGGATAAAACAAGAGAAAATTTGATCGCTAGGAGATCGCTGGGGAGCGATTAAGCCTTAAAAGGTTAAAAATGCCATCTACAAAATAATCTCTTATAAATCGCAAAATAATGGCATTTATATCCCTTTTTCATAAGAACCTTAAAAAAGGTTATATTCATAAAAATGTGAATATAATCACATTGATTATTGATGATTTCATAGTTCTTTTTAACTTCAGAATTCTAAAGTCAAAAGGTTATTTCAGACCATTTACAAAATTTAGTAATTGCCTAAATAAAATACAAAAAACATGTAAGGCAGTACCCGATTAGTGTTTTTTAATTTAAAAACTCTGATTGCAGGTATCGATTTCTTTTTGTTGATCTGTGTTTTTATTGAGCTTCACTCTTTTTATTGAGTTTTACTCTTTTTACTTTTGGTATCACAGTGGGCAGGTCTTATTATTTTCCTGGTCCGGTTGTGGTGTGTATTTTAAGGTTCTGTCGCTACGGTCTTATTATGCTTTGGTAAACTGATGTCCTTTAGTGTCTC
>OMYE01000099.1 GCA_900315145.1 uncultured Pseudomonadota bacterium
GCAAGAACCGCATCGCTGCAGCGGATGCTTTCGCCGGTGCGGTCATGACTTACGGTAAGCACGGCATATAGATATTCTCCCATGTAGAACGCATCTTTGATGCTTTCAGATGTGCCGTTGCATAGACGGGATACCTTTGTGGTGAGCTTTACTGTATCTGCGGGACCGCGAAAATCAGGCATACTTTCCGGACTGTTATGCTGCATGTAGTGATATATGCTTTTAAAGGCGGAGATAAATTGTCTGCTGTAATAAGAGGCTCTGCCGTATGCTCCGGATGATATTTCCCTGGATCCGTAAAGACTGCCGGACGGGATCTGCGGTTCTCTCCGGTTTTTCTGATAGGTTCTGTTCGAGATACTCCTGCTTTCGTTACCTCCTGACGGAATTATTCCCTGTTCCCCGGCATCAACCCGGATATTTCTGGCCCGGATGGATCCCGGAATAAGCCGGAGTAGTACACTTTCTCCTTCATTTTCTGAAGAGTTTACGAAAACAGTTATCGGTTCATCATCTGCCGGAAGAACGTAGATATTACCGCCGGTTACGGTTACTTCAGCATCACTTACCGTACTGACACTGATATCCTTGAAGGGAAAATGAATGCAGTTGAGATCATGTCTTGATATCTGATATTCAAGTATGCGGTCACCGGAAGCATCGTCAGCCATAAGGGGCACGGTCATTATCCACGGCAGGATAGACATCGTGATAAAAATCCGCCTGAATAACCTTGTTGAAAGCCTTCTCCGGATGAACTTAACAGCCCCTGACTGCAAAGATTCCGGGATGATGTCGCCGGGAATGATTTCCATGTGGTTCATGTCATTTAAGCTTTTACCCTTTAAGCATTTACCTTTTAAGGATTTATGCAAACATGACTTATTTATGTTTAATGACTTGTCTACGTTTACGGAGGTGGAATAATCAAGTTTAATCATATGTTTTTCCTGTGGCTCTGGAGTTGCTGCTGTTTTGTAGTTTACGGATTCTCATTAATTCACCGGCTTTCATTATCTGTATGCCGGGCGTTCAAACCGGAATTCATCAGGTATAACCGGAAAAATTGCATGTAAGGATACAGAGTATGAAACTCTTTAATACCTGTTCTGTAATTTAAGTTACCGGGGTTGGCAGAATGCTTTCTTAATTGACAGAGTACACTTTATCTCAGGTTCTAACGGAATCTTTCAGCATCCTTTTTACTTTCCTTTTTGTTACGTTCCTTAAGCCGTTCGCGTTCTTTTTTATCCCGGGGATTCCCCTCGTACATTTCAATCCATTTGAGCATCGGGCGGAAACCGTCCATGGTTATCTCGAATTCATAGGTTCTCAGAAATATTCTTGGTGCGCCCGTAGGTCCTTTTATCTGTGACTGACCGGTAACGAATACCAGATTTGTTTCCTTTTCATAGGTAACTGATTTCGGTTCAAAGGTGATACTGATATGGTCAACCATAATCTGCTGTGACTGTACATTCAGAATATCGGTAATCTGCCGGTATACTCCCGGGGATATCATGGGCTCCAGTGACTTCTGAACGAATTCAATGTTCCTGGGACTGATATTACCGATGAGCTCTGCCAGAAAAAGCCCCCAGGCCCGGGTATAGCTTTCCGTACTTTTACCGGAAATAATTTTTACTTCATCGTTAAGATGCGGCGGTACAAGTATCACCGCATCACGGTGACTGAAAAGAGTTATGGCCAGTACCACATTGGCTACGACAGTTGCCAGCAGCATGATTTCCAGAATGAATCTGGTCTGCTTAAGTCCGTTGTATGAGTGCCAGAAGCCGGCATAATCCATGGTATTTACCTCCTGGAAGGTGAGTTAGTATTTATATTTATGAATTTCTGTTTCTATATTTCTGATTTTCTGTTTCTATATTTCTGAATTTTTTATTTCCTGTTTTTTATCCGTTAGAATTGTTGGATTTATTAAAGATAATTAATACGGCGGATAATCATTATTCTTAATAATCAGCATCAGTACCATATTCTGCTGAAGGGGTTTACAACAGTTCTTGACTCCTTAAAATAGAAGCCGTGCCAGTAGAGCCAGTGACAGAGAAAGCCGTCCTGATTTCTATTGAGATATTTACGGTAGCAGCTGGTAATAATAAGTCCTCCAGCAAAAAATATAAGCGCCCTGCCCATCATCATTCCGGTTACCAGACTGATGATTAAAGGGGCTATTTCATCAATCGACCATAAGAGAACTGTCGGCGGATCATCAACCATTCTAGGAAGAGCTGTCTTTTTCATAAATAAAACTCCATATGCTTAAACGAATAAGGAATATTAAGTAAAATCAACGTCCCACAGATAAAAAACTGAATCAGGACCTGTATGCGGCGTGTGGAAAACCTAAAACCACCTGTCCTCACACTTATGTTTTTAATCTCCGGTCAACCGCCGGAAGCTGGATTATAAAGTTATAAATACTGTACCCTGAGACAATAAGGAGTATGGATATCACCAAACCTAATCCCGGTGTGTCGGCACATATAAAGGCAGCTGCCCCGGCTGTGGCTGATGCAGTTATTTTCGGGAGCATCCTGGCTATCCGGTTGGCAAGCGGTGTGGCGTCCTGCTGCTTCAGACTGTTTATTCTTCTTGCAATAACTCCCTGAATAAGCATTAGAATGAGCCAGACGAATCCCATATGAATAATCCCGCTTAAGTACTCGAGCCTCTGCTTTATAAAAAGACTGTAGAGAGCTATTCTTCCCTGAAGATCAGGAAGCGGATAACTTCCTTCAGTGGGTGCTGCTTCATTAGTTCCCCTTTCTTCCCCGGTAACGCTGATAATTAAACTTTCCTTACCTTTACCGGGCTTTTCCCGGTCTGAACTAATCCTGTTCTGTTTTTGCGGATGTTTGACTCTTTTACTGTCAGTTTTCTTAACGGAATTTATCCTGCTTCCGGATGTTTCAGGCGATTTATCTAATGGATTATTCCTGAGTTTTTCCGGAGGAAAAAGCTCGTTAAGAAGCTTTTTCTGGGCATCGGAAAGGCTGTCTCCCTCAATAATGATTTTCCGGCAGTAAGAATTATTGCCATTTTCCATGCTTATGCTTTCCGTTGTACAGGGAATATCCTTTACTGTTCCGGAAACCGTACCGTTATAGCTTATGGTTAGTTTAAGCAGAGTGACTGCATCCTTTCCCATAATGTGAGAAAGCAGAATGATAAGCGCCACACCGGATATAAGGAGATATTCCGTATAGGAGGTATCCGGACTGCTTTTCTTTACGCTCATCTCTTCATCCCCGTTACTCTAACTGATACCGACGGGAGCTATTCTGCATGAGATGGCGGAATAAGGAACATAATTACGCCTTGATTAAATGTCTATTTATAGTGATTTAAATCACGGATTTTTGTAATTGAATACCGCAGTTCTGCGGACGGCTCGTATTTATGCCTCTGTATACCACAGTTCTGCAGAAGCAGACAGAACATTTAAAAAAGAGCCAGATGCCATTGTACCGAGCTTTTTGGGGAATTTTTTCGTTTGCAGGAGTATTAACGGGTTTAAATGAAGTTTCGGCATTATGAATAAAGTAATCCTGTATTCAGATTCAAAATTTAGATCCAAAATTCAGATCCGGAAAGACTGATAAAACACGATTATGATTTATATGGAATAAGTTTTCCGGTGATGCATGCCGGAATGAAATCACTTATAGGATATATATATAGTCTTATTTTCACGAAATTGATTAGTATGACCTTATTTGATATATTGTTTTCACTATACTTATAAAGTATAAAAATAAAAAATATAGGTGGGTTAAATGCTAAAGTTAATTCCTGATTCTCATTCAGACTTAGAATATTTATTAAAAAATAATTATGTTTATATAGATAAAACCATGTATATAAAAAATTATGAGAATCTGGGGAAGCCCATAGGGTTATTTTTACGTCCGCGTCGTTTTGGTAAAACCATGTTTACCGAAATTCTCAGGTATTACTATGACATTGCTCTGAAAGATGAATGTGAAACTCTTTTAAAAGACACCTATATTTTAAAAAATCCTACTCCGTTAAAGAATTCTTATGCTGTGGTTAATTTTTCCTTTATCGGAGTTAATTCAAATGGAACGCCGGAGGAAACCAGAGCGTCATTTTCAAACAGAGTGACTGCCGGTATATATGATTTCTATGCAAGATATCCTGATTTAATCCCGGATGAATTTCAAGGTGAAACATGTTCAGTATCACTAAATAATATTGAGAAATTTTACAAAGTTATAGTTAACACAAAGGCACCCTGTGATATATTGTCAGATTTTTTATCGAATTTTAATCAATACATGGGATTTAAATTTTTTGTCATAATTGATGAATACGATAATTTTACAAATGATGTTTTATCATCAAACAGAAATGCTTTTATAGAAATAGCCCGTAAACAAGGTTTTGTTTCAAATTTTTATAATACCTTAAGAGCATTTAATGAATCTAATAAAGTAATAGAACGTATATTTGTAACCGGTGTATTACCAGTAACCATGAATACAGCTTTTTCAGGATTTGTATGTGCCAAACTGACTAATTTAAGAGACTTAAATGAACTGGCGGGTTTTACCAGCGACGAAATAGATACTCTTATAGATGAGACTGTTGATTTAACGGATAGTCCATTAAGTAAAGAAGATATAAAGCAGGCGTTAAAATCAAGATATAACGGTTATAGGTTTTCCAAAAGAGCAAAAGATACCGTACATAACTCCACATTATGTTTGAATTTTATAAATGATTTAAAAAGTGAGGATTTTGAAATAATCCCGGAATTCAGCATTTCATCAAATGTAGATATCGATTACACAAAATTAAGCGGTTATCTAAACCTGATCAATGAAAAAGGCAGAAAAGAAATAATAGATACTCTAAGTAATAATGAACCACAGCAGATAGTATTTCCGGGCTCTGTTCAGATAACCTCTTCGGAACAGAGATTAAGTAAATTTGAAGGTTTGTCATTACTTTACCATTTAGGTTTTGTAACCTATATGTCTAATGAGGAAGTATTTAATTATTTCGATGAAGAAATAGACGGTGAATATGTAAAAATTCCTAATGAATACTTCAGGATGCTGTTTAACAGATATATCCTGACTCAGAATAATATCTCATTTGATGATATTACTTCAGGTAATAATCTTTATAGATTATCCCGGGAAAATAATAAAGATCTTATTCTGAATGTATTAGCAAAGCTTGCCGGAAGCTTTGTAAATTCAAATGTAGCATTAGAAACTGAAAATCTTATATGTACAGCTCTCTACTCAGCTTTTGTTTTAAATGCCGGTAACTATTTTGAATTAACCAAAGAGTATCCTGTCCGTCATAATGGAAATTATATTTTTACACAAGGTCCGGATAAGTTGTTAAGTGTACGCCCGGGACGAGCTGACCTGGTTGCCCTAAACAGAAAAGATGGACCTAGCTACATATTTGAATTTAAGTATAAACGTGAAACAAGATCCGGGGAAGAAACAAAGGAAAGTGTTCGTTCTGAATTGTTTAATGTCGCGAGAGAGCAGTTAGACTTCTATGTTACAGATGATAATTTAAAGCAGCTCTACGAAGCAGGAAAGCTTCATAAGTATGTGATTATGTATACCTACGGCGAGTTTTTTGTACAGCAGGTTGAATAGTAGATAATAATTATTATTGTTACCATACACCGCTGTTCAAAAATCCTGAATGTCCTGCAGGAACCTGCTTTTCCCGGCTTTTTTTATGAACCGGTATAACCGGTGATCATGCGGGCTGTTCAGGTTATCTAAAATCAAACCGGTATTGTTCATGATTGTTGAGAGATTTTCTCTAAAAGGTGGAAATCTCTATACTTCTTATTTTATTCAATTTACATGAGATTGATTTTTTATCCAGTCTTCTAAATGTGAACTGTAACACAGAAAATAAAAGAAGATGAGAAAAATTGAATTTTTAGTTGACAGATATCATCTGTGGAATTATTATTAAATTTCCGCTCCACAAAAGCGGATATCTTCTGGTTATACCCCGGTTTTATTATCCGGAGGTACAAATCAGCATCAAACAAGGTAACAGGTGCAGAGCATGAATTCTGAACCGGCTGCCGGTAATTAAATGCCATGAATATTTTTATGGCCTGAAGTTGAAAAAACGTACATCTCACTGATGTCGATTTTTATATTTATTGACACGAAAGTGTTTGTTTTAAAGGTATTTAATAATTTTTACGTTATTTAATACCGGGTGTAATGACTTTGAGAGTTCTGTACCTCGAAGAGTCAGAAAGCCTTACAAAGTACTGCTTTGTTTTTTACGGAATTTTACGGATTTTCTGTAAAAAATGGAAACAGCTGAAAGTTTTCAGTATTTCGCCAGTGCTAATAAATATAAATACGTTTTATCAACTTTTTTATTTCTTTAATTACCGGAAGCTGAGGAGAAAAGATCATGCGTAACTTCGATACCGTCTCATCAAAAACTTTAAATCACTCTGAATCAGTCAGTTCATTATTGCGTAAAAGACTTCATCATCAGGCTGAGAAAGGCCGTACTTTTCCTCTCAGCGACAGCATTCTCGATAAATTACACGAGTATGAGCTTGAAGCATATGAGGATTCTCTAAGTCTGCATGAACAGGAATCTCACGCCGTTCTCAATGATC
>OMYE01000127.1 GCA_900315145.1 uncultured Pseudomonadota bacterium
AAAGCCTGTCTCAGAGATCTATATTTTTGCTGTAACAAAAGAAACCTGAGGAAATCACCTGTCAGATTCAGGCGTTTCAGCCGGGATCATGTAATATCTGAAATTTAAGCCATGTCTCTACCTCTGATTACCTATTTAAGCAATTTTAGCTATAATAATTTCAGCCGGTAACTTAAAAGCTGCCAGCAGAGAGAAATAAGGTCTTTGAGATCTCTAACGGAACATTATGGAGAATATATAAAGTGAGCTCATCTCAGCTTTTTGAGGGAAAACCGGTACAGCAGGATTACCTTGATTATCTTATTGATGACTGCAACAGAAAAAGAAAACAGACGGAGTTTATAAAATATCCGGAGGAAACACTGACAGGTATAACCTTTCTTACACCTCTGAAGGATTTTACCGGGTACCTGCGCGGATATTACGAGATGCTGTTATGGAAAAAATATAAGATCAGTGAGAAAAACAGAATCAAATCCAACTGCAGTAACTACCTGAAAATCATAAGAGATGCAGACGACAGGATTATTCAGACGGAATCTTACCGTAAACCGCATATGGAACCTTTTATCCTACGTACTCCTATGTAACATCTCGGGCTCACGCCTCCCGCATCACGGAAGAGTATATGGTAGAAGGAAACCAGATTATCTATTACTCCTACAGAAAAAAGCCGGACACAAATGAGGTTGATTTTTACAAAATAAATTACATAAAAGGCGGCAGTTATCCGGTGCAGGATGAGGAAAAAGGAGTGATCATAACAGATACACATGAATATACCTGTGAATACTATGACTGCTGGTTATATCACCGCGATGAAAATCCGGATAGCTGATTTTATCCTTTCCGGTAAAAAGACATACAGTCAGCATCATCTGCATAAACCGCCAGTCTGTCAAAAACCGTGGAGAAGAGATAAAAAGCCGTTATCAGGCCTTCTGCTTCTTTAAGAACTGTCAGGATTTCATCAATCTTCCCGAAATAAACCCAGCCTTCCTCCATAATCAGAAATAATCTGTCATCTGCCGGCCCACGCATGACATCGCGCACTCTGTCGAGCATCTCGGTCCAGCTGTTTTTCATAAGAGAAATATTCAGGGGATTACTGAGACCTTTTCTTATGTGATTCCATGAAAAGCTTATGTCACTCATATTCCCCCGTGAGCCGGGATTTCTGCCCTCAGAATTATCGGTAAAGGCATATCTGAAACGGGTTATCACTTCCTGATAACCTGTCTTGGAATATTCTGCAAAGCTGTTTTCAGATATATTTTTACTTCGAACTATTTTTTCAATTTCATCACGAATCAGAAATCTTTCAGTTTTCTTCATTATTTATTTAATAAAATCAGATTGATGATATCAGATTATGTATACAGTAATATTTCACCAGGGGAACGCCGGTACCTCAAAAAAAGCAGGCTATAAAGAGACATGACGGTATGGCGGCATCTTTAGCTTTCATGATTAATGATTACCTGTGGCGGAATACAGTCTCAACACATCCGTATTCCGTTTCATAACCGGTGATAAACGGTACTTTTTATCTATTTTTCGTCATATCTGCTGTTACATAACGATGCAATAATATAGTCGTCTCCGCCTGATCTGTACCGGTAATAGCAGACATATTCAAATATTTTTTCCTCACCGTCAGAAAAAGTACCGAGGCCTCTATAGAATGTTCCACTGGATCCTAACTTGTCTTTAGTATTGATTTCACGCTTGGCATCTTCATAATTACCGATGTATTCAATTACCAAATCATTAAGTTTTATACCCTCACCAAGTTCTTTAATACTATCGTTTATCAGACCTTTGGCCACATATGTGGCTCCGGAATCAGTATGAAATTTCCAGAAATTATATCCGTTGTAGCCTACTACAGCCAGAAAAATACACCATCCGACAATATTAGATATCAGTTTTCCCATTTCAATTTATCCGCTTTCAGTTGTTCCTGTTCTTTTGCTTCAATATTTTATAACGAAATCAGTTGTATGATATTCATCATTTAAGCATTGCTTATACGTTGCTTTACAGAACTCATCATCTATATACAAGAGCCTACTCTTTTCAAGACCGGTAACGGAAGAAAAACTGAAGAAATCCGACTGTCAGGCTAACCAGAGATATAATGCGACTCCCGAATACTGATACACCCCAGTACTCTGACCGCATTCTGAATACACCGACAGAATGGTGTAACTCTTTTGTGATAAGTCTTTATCCGGGCAATTGTCGGATGTTACACCAATTCACTGCTTCTGTATAGAAGTTTTGCAGGTAGTAGTACTGAATGTACCGTCTTCAACCGGATAAAAAGTTATTTCGGCCAGTACCGGTCAATCGTTCAGCCAGAAAGTCTAAAACCTTAATGGCATCTCCGCCATCGGCAGCATAATCGCCTAAATCATGATCGAGATTCAGCTCTTCCACAGCGACAGCCATCATCTCACATTCACGGATCATGCAGATTGTTTCATTAACACTGTGACACCAGTGATATCCTTGAGGGGCCTCTCTTTCGTCATCAAGCCATATCCTGATAGAATCAGTAAAACGTAGCGCTTCAGATGTAGGAAAGCTAGAATAATAAGACTCTTTCAGTATTTTTTTCTGCTCATCAGTGTCTGCAAAGGCGTATTTCAACGCCGGATATAAAACAAGGTCTTCTTTAGCCTCTTCAAAGGCTGTCAGAGCCTTACAGTATTTTACTGCTGTAAGCAGCGTTGTAGAATCTACCAGTTCTCCATCCTGCATAACCGAACTTAAAACCTTCAGCAGTTTGAATTTTCCGGTAAGCGGCTTTCTGCAGTATTCCAGATCGTAGTTATGAATAAGCACCTCTTCCGCAAGATCCATCCGCCTGAACTTGTTAAAATACAGGACATCACAATTTATATCTGATGAATCAGCTCCACCTCTAAGTGTTTCATCAGGATAAAATGACAGGGCAACAAACGGCTCCTCTGAGTTATAATCATATATGGATTCACCTTTGCCGGAATAAACTCGCTCTTCAGGAATTACCAGAATATCACCTTTTTTAAAGGGAACCGGAAGATAAATATAAAGACCTTCTGTACTGTCTTCGTGATTACCTTTCGTACCGTTTATGTTCATCATATTCATTTCGCCGTCATAAACCGCAACAATCTCTTCCGGTGCTTGATTTTGCGCATCTTCACCCGAGAGGTATATTTTTTTGATTTCAACAGCCCGAATACCATAATCCAGCTCCTCTATAAGTTTCCGGCAGTGGGAGACAGCAACCTCATAGCTCTTAAAATAAATGTTTTCGGTAAAAAATTCCGTACGATTATTCTCTAATATACTCACTGTATAGCAGGCTGCATCATGATTATCATAAAAAAGAGCTAACAGACGGGAATACCTGGTAGATACCCTTCTGGCAAGATCATGAACACTTCCTTTTTCAGGATCGTAATTTCTTCCTTTTCTTTTACCTGAATACTGGTATGAGGGATTTATGATGGTGACCTCCGAATCAGGTTCATTAAGAAGAGAATTAAGCCACTTTATTTTTTCACTTAACGTAATACGGTAGCAGTTATCAATAAGATAAAGCTTCTGTTCACCAGTCAGCTTATAGTCAAGAGAATAAAGATACTCTCTTATGTCCCGGGAATTAACAAATCTTATAAAATCCATATTTATTTCTCAAATCTCCACATCTTAGTGTTATAACAAGTATATGCTATCATATTTATATAATATTAATCTATACTTTATACATACACACACTAAAAAGCGGACTATCATCCTCACGATTGAAAACGTGTTTTTTCTCGCAGGCACGGTGTACAAATGCAGACTACTTAAATGTAATTACATGATTCACAAATGAAAAAAGTTCAAAAAACAGATGAACGAATAAGTAACAGATGTTTTATAAAAAAATAACAAAGTCTCACTATTCCTCTATCTTTTAAATCTTTTTTCACCTTTTAAAAATGATTAAGCGGAAGTTTTTATCCGTATAGTTGGTACTTTGAACAGATTATCCTTCCGTTGCTTTTTCTAGATAAGCTTGACACTTATATGACTCTTTTCCCTGTCAGTATATGGAAAATCATCCATAGGAATACTTTCTCGCAGAACTTCTTTATTGTGTTTTTTGGTAATCTCTCTTAACTTATTGGATTTCACGCTGAATATAACCAGAAAAATCAGATATATTGAGCATACAGTAAACACAGGAAGTCCGTACATGGTAATACCAAGAACAGCAGAGAAAATGCAGAATAAAATAATCGGCAGCTCCCTGCCTGATTTCTTGTTACTTTTCTTTGATTTCCGGTATCTGTACACGTTAATAAATATTTCAGACCGGATAAATAACTGAGAGGCGCAGATGTACGGAATCAGCATATAAATTAAAAATGAAGCAGGAATCAGCACCGGAGAGTAGTCAAGAAGGGTATTCTCATTCAGACTGAGCAGGAACAGAGTCCAGATGCAGGTTAAGTGAATTCCGGTGGCATAGGTAAACTTTTTAACCAGAGCGGTGCACTTTTCAATTTTATAGTCATCAACCGGGAAATCACCGTAGCACTTTCCGGTCTGCCCGTTCATCAGAAAAATTCTGGTATCGCCGTAATAATCAATTTCCATGGTCCATAACGGCAGCAGAGCATATTTTATATCAGCAGGTATAATGTCGCATACCCGTTTATGGAGCTCATGATATACAGAGCCGGTATTTACTTTCAGGTATCTGTCAAAAGTGACCTCACTTTTGAGTCTCAGCAAATCATCATTAATCCTGACGTTTATGTCGTGCTTTACGACTTCCATTCCGGCAAAATATAACGGACTGTATGGAACCGCCCCGCTCATATCATATGGATGAACCATTTTAAGCCTTTGCTCGTCATCCTCACCTGAGATAACCAAAGGAGCCTCATGAAGTTCAATCACCCCTTCAGAACGGCACTCATATTTACCGACAATATTCCCTTTTTTATCAGTTCTGGCTTTGGAAAACTCCGTACTGCCGGCAATACGGCCACTGCAGATAAGGGCCGGTATATACACGTTTTCAGTTCTGGCATAGCCGAAGGAGCTTAAAAAATCATCGTTAATGAAATAGAGCTTTCTGGCATTATCCTGAATATACTTTCTGAGAACGGCAAGATCCTTCTTAAAAGGAATAATCAGATCCGGTTCTACATAGCTCTCACTATCACCGGATAACGGTGATGAGGCTGCACCGCCTTTTTCGGAACGTCCGCTGCAGGTAACGGAATCCCTCTTAAGAAGAGCCATGGCACCTGATGATATTTCACCTTTTAGAAAAACCGAGTCCCCGATGTTTTCTCTTAAGCTCTCTTTAGAAATATCAGGAGTGCTGCCGGTATTCTTTCCGGCAGAAGTATTGTTTTCTGCAGCATTGTCATTTTTCAGGATGTCTTCTGAAGATGAACCGGTATCAGTTACAGAAAGAACAGTACTTTTCCCGTCAGCAATGACCCGGTTATTCATTCTGCTTTCTTTTTTCTTCTTTCTTTTATTCTGCCTGCGGGGGAATTTTTCAGAAGAGCTTTCAGAAAAGTTATCCGGATAATTCCGGCTGCCGGATGATAAAGGAGAGACACTCTCCTTTGCAATCTGAGTTTCAGTCTTTTCCGCTCTTTCTTTACTGATTAACAGATATTCAGGCACCGGATGACGTGTACCGCATCCTTCACAAACAAGTTCCTGAAGTCTTGTGTTAAACACCATATTTCCGGAACAGGATGTACACTGACATTTATTTGGAAGCTCTTTACTCATTTGATTTAAAATCCTGAATATCGGTAAAAATAATTTAAGAAAAAAATGATAACTTGATCATATTATACAGTATTTAACCACTGAATTGATACAATAAATTATTTAATCTTTTTTAAATCTTCTACCGAACCTGTTCAGGATTTTTATAATATAAAAACCAGTGCAAACACTGATAAAATAAAGAAAAAACATTATGGATAAAGAACCGGAAATACCTGTATACGGTTACTCCATCAGGCTATTCCGGGATGCAGTACAAAAGTGCCGGAACCAGCTTATAGTCTCCTGCACCACCGGAATAACCACTGCCGTCACCATGCAGAACATCATTTTCTCCGCCTGAGGAACAGGCCTCTGCAGAACATACGGTAACTGTATACTCAGAGGCTCCCGTATCTAAATTCCGATCCTTTCCACCTGAACCGTCATCCTCAGAGCCTGCGGCAAGAAGCTGATTTCCATTAATAACAGCAATATTTTCCGGCAGAGTTTTGAAAGGAACAGTAAACGACAGGGAATACTTTTCCCCTCCGGCATAAAGATTAAAGGTTGGAACCGTTCCGGGATCCAGTCTCACTCCGGTATCATGACTGCTGATAAGAAGGCTTTCCACTCCGGAAAAACCGGAAATATCCTTAAAGGTAATAAACGGTACCGGCAGATCTGTTTTTTCAGTCTTTTTCTCCGGAAAAAGAACAGAACAGCATACCCTTAACTCTTCAGAAGAAGGCTTTTTAAAATCAAGATGCCCCATTCCTGCAAGCCCCCTGCCGCCATACTTCACCAGAGTCTCTCTGGCTGTCCAGAAATTGTAGAACCGGCTGATATAAACTGCTTTGTCAGTAGTATTTCCGGTAACAAGCTCCTGAAGCAGATACATCTCCTCCCTGCTGTAATGCTTCTCTGCCAGCTCATGCATAACCTTTCGTTCCCGCCCGGCCTCTATATCCACGGCAGTCTCCCGGTTGGAAATACTTAAACAAAGCAAATCTCTGCTGTGTGAAATATTAAAGTATACCCTTTCATTAAGACACCATCTTAAGTAAAAGGCATCGGTAAAATACGGTTTTCCGTGTTCTCCGGCCGCAATATCCCCTTCACAAAGTTCCCCGATACCATATATCTCTTTAAGAGCCCGGGATAAAATCAGTCTGCCGGTATAATAGGAAAGCTGTCTGGTTACCCGCCATTTTGTGAAATCAGATGGCAGAAGTTCCCTGATACATTCAGTATTATCTGGAGTTATCCATCCGGCACTTATACCGGCAATGTATACCCTCACAAATGTGCTATTCATAAATTCTCAGCTCCTAAGATAATTACAGGCCTGACCGGTTAATCTTAACAGAAAAAAGTCCCATAAAGTCTTTTCTCCGACAAAATTTGCACGTTTGACTGCAATATAAACAATATAACAGTAATAATGAACAGATATCATGAAATTAAGAAAATCTCTGTGTTTTCAGCAACAATAGACAAAACTTTCATAATTGTGCTGTTTTGAATCGACGGAATATTATTTTAGGTCAATCAGACAAACAGTTTAATTTTTTATGTAAAAAAAAAGCATAAATAATTAAACTGGTATATTATGTAATATGTATCTGCCAATATTCCGGAGGAATTATGTTAATTGAAATCCGAGCCAAAAACTGCTACTCATTCAACGAACCTATTAACATTTCGATGAAAGCCGATATGCGCAACAGAAAGTTAGCATGTAATGTTCATCAGGAGCATAATTTTTCTATTCTGAAAACTGCCGGTATATACGGACCAAATAATGTTGGTAAAACCTGTCTCGTTAAATGCATTAAAGCTCTTAAGTACATTCTTCTTAATAAGAAAAATCTGCTGTTACCAAATATTTTTACTGATAACCCTGTATGTGAAATGGGAGTAACATTTCTTTCCGAAGGGAAAAAATATTCATATAACTTTAAATATGATACGGAAAAAAATGAATATATATATGAGTCCTTCATCGAAATAATAAAGGATCAGTATGGCAACGAAAAAGAAGAAATCTGGCTTATGCTAGATACTCAGGAAAAAAAATTTTGTTGCAGAAATAATGAGTTAACCATTGATATGATAAGACTGGTGACAAAAAGTAATGTCCTCTTCCATCTTATTGATTCAGGAAATTCTCAGACGATTGATAAAATCAAAGAAATTCTAACCGGCTTTGCAGACAGAATTGATATTATTGATATGAATAATATTCCCATTGAACATACAATTACTCTGATGAAGAACAAAAACAGGCTTCAGGAGAAAATAGTAGAGTTCATTAAAAATGCAGATCTTTACATGGATAATTTTGAATACGTTGAACAGGAAAAAATTCTATTCAATGGCATACGAAAACCCAACGAACAGGTTTTAGATTTACCTGAAAAACTGATGGATCAAATCAGACTGGTATCAACTTATAAAGGAAAACGAGTTTCAAGCATGCTTTTTGATTCAACCGGCACAAAAAAAATTGCAGCCATGGCCAGCTATGTAATCGAAGCTCTTGAGCAAGGTAGAATTCTTGTCGTTGATGAGTTGGACAGCAGTATCCACTTCAGACTCACCAGAGCAATAGTTACCATGTTCAATAATGAATTAAATACTAATGCTCAAATGATTTTTACAGTTCATGATATCAATTTAATGGACTGCAGACGTCTGTTCAGGAAAGAGCAAATATGGTTCGTCCATAAGGATAAAGAAAGAGTATACGTGTATTCTCTTGCTGAATTTACAGCTAATGACGGTGTAAGGGATACATCTGACATAATAGAAAAATACCGTAAAGGGGCTTTTGCTGCACTTCCCGAACCTGAATTAATTAAATCTCTTTTAAGCATTCAAGACAATTCAAAAAAGGAATGCATAGATGACAAATAGAATTCCTAAAATCTCAGCTTCAAAACAAATATGTATAGTATGTGAAGGTAACGAAGAGTATAAATATCTTGAACGACTAAATGAACTACATGTCTGGAATAGTCTTTATGCGATTCGTCTAGATAATGCCGAAGGTAACGGAAACATTGTTGCACGTTATCAGGATAATTATCAGAATGGTACTTATGATGCTGTTTTTGTATTTTGCGATACTGAGAAGAAACCACATGAGCAATATAAAGATATTAAGACAAAAATTAATAATATCCATGGTTCAGATGTTGCTAAATACGTTGTAATTTTTGCCAATCCTTGCACAATGCAAATAATCTTAAAACACTGGACTGAGCAGAATATAAAGTCACCTGCAAAACCAGTGAATGCACCTTTAATTGAAAAGTGTACAAATGTCGTCAAATATAAAGGTAGAAAGGATCAAATAAAAGAAATAATGAATAAAATTACTATCAATAGCTATAAAACCATGAAAGATAGAGTGCGACAGATGTCCTCAGATGATGAGGTTTGTGGTTCAACTAATTTCTTTGAATTACTTAAAAATCTGGAATCAGCAGATGACAAATGGATTGATGATCTAAATGACAAACTAGAGGAATAATTAATCATGTACAGAAATGTAGATATTTATACGTATATGATGTGATTTGTATAGTTGTTATATTGCTTTTGAATATATATAACAAAAAGCGTTTTTACTATGTAACTCATTCGCTAACAAAACAATACGTGAGAAAAAAACTATTAACCAATTATACCAATTTATTTTCCAATAACTGCAAAGAATTTCTTTCTGTTATTATTACACTATTCTCACGAGAATCCGTTAACAATATTGCCTTCTAGAGATGGGGGAATTAAACGGATGAATAGATTTGATCTCTAGTTTCTGATAATGGCTCTTATGGATTGCCTGTCAATGAAGCATGTAAATGGCGACTGACAGGTTTGAAAAAACTCGAGTAAAATGTTCAACAGCTCAACTTGTTAATTAAGATAGCTATTATATTCCGCAACCCGTCAGCTACGCCATATAGATAATATTAAAATTTAATAACGACTATATTTCAATATTTTTAGATATATTTATACTAAATTCTAGTAATTTATCACATCATTGCCCCGTGTCCGGCCTAGGCATTAGTCACATCAGAAACTTCCCGGCCAAACATCTGTTTAATATTTGTTCAGACATCTGTAATTTTTAGATAATATTCCTTTTTTTAGCGACGGAGGCAATCACGTGAAAACACTTTTTTTGCTCAAACGATACCACTATAGTTCCTGGACAGCTATTCTCGTAATTTTTCCTGAATGGCAGGCCGAACTTAAATAACATAAATTACTGAACACGTAACAATATCTTTCTCTTATCAGTTACTGCAGTTAAAAAATCCCCCTATTAAAGACAGAAAGACCTGAATCTTCAGGTCTTTCTGTCTTTCGTGAGCCCGCTATACTGTACCATAAAGGACAGACATCGGAAAAATTACGTTTCCAACTGCTTCCGGGAATGATTTAGTATTTTTTCAAGGTTATAAACGATCTGATCCAGACATACAATAAATAAAATGTGAGCCCTATGCTAAACAGTCCATACAGAGTTATCATTACCAAATGATCTTTTATAAGAGTATTCACTATTGTTTCATTTATGGTCATTGGGTCAACGTTACCTTTTAACTCACTGAAAAGATAAATACCTGCACAAAAACTCAGCACTATAGATAAAACTGTAAAACCACCCCATGTCCACAAGGCCACCACAACCCTGTTTTTGTCTTCATATAAACGCAGTTTGTCAAAGATCTCCTTAACCTTGACCATAGCAATAATAGAAACTATAAATGCTACAATACCGAGAAAAGAAATAAGTGCGGATACTATATACAAAACCAGAGAAGTAATCATCCATGTACGGCAGGTAGAAGCTTCCTTTTGGACATACATCATCATTCCGGCAGAATTCATGGTACCGTTGTAATTACTGTTCATATAGTTATTACTACCGGTGCTGTACCCGTTCTCGGAATATCCATTGTTGTA
>OMYE01000217.1 GCA_900315145.1 uncultured Pseudomonadota bacterium
TTTTTGTTCATACGATTATAAAGAAGAACTCCTGCCATTGGTCACTTACGACAATGCAGGAGTTTTTTATGTGTCTTGGTGGACTAAACTGTAGCATGAAAAACAGATTTCTTCACATAGTCAACAAAGAGTATTTTTGCAATAAAAACAATCTGGCAGGTTCCGAAAAGCCCAATAGTAAACAGAGTAGGAAACTAAATATGAACGATCATGAAAAAGTAGTAAATAAGCTATTCAACAGAGATTTTATTAACAAAAGGCGGTTTCTGAAAAGCCTAAGATAGAGTAAGGGAGAATAAATTACAATTATGTGTAAAATAGAAAAAATCGAAGAAAAGAAACATTTTTTTCATTTATCAAAAAAATCTTCACTAAAGAACATTTCAGATAGTACAGGAGAACTTTTGAAACAATTAGTAGAAAAAATAAAACATAGTGACAACGAGGATCTAAAAGACTGGTCTGATTGTTTGTATTTGGCAGAGGACATAAATGTGTCTCTTGGATATGCAGAAGAAACATCTTATGTCTTTGAATTTATTGTAGAAAATAGTTTTGATTACGTAAATTGCACAAACGAAGAATTCTCAAAGATTGAACAAAATATTGAAGTACGAAAAGCAATCATGGAATCCGTTCGCGATCTTATAAAGGGAGACCCTAAAGACCTCGAGTTTGGTTTTATGTATATGTTAAGTAAAATGAATTATGCATTTAGATGTTATGCAGATTCTGATAAGAACTTTGAGCTTCTAGTTCCTCCAAGTATTCTGACAAACAATTTTAAGATTGTTAAACTTTCCGAACTGGACTACAACCCATTCAAAGATAACAAGCCTGATATAAACAAACTTAAATTGATATCTTCTATATCTGATATTTAAAAGACATTTTGTGGAATTATACAATCATATGTAAAAATTTATAGGTAATGTTGCTTAAATTGTATTGAAGTAATTTCCTGTTATGTTTTAGCCTCAGATGGGAGACATTTTAAAAGCGTTTTCTATCTGAGGAACTTCTTTTTGCACAAAATTTATATGTATCATCATCATGCATTGCCTGTAAAGAAAAAGGAATTTGAAATACCTTTCTTATTATTGTTAAGTTGTAGCACTTCTTTCTTTTCTTAAGGTCTCGGATTCCAGACAACAGATACCACAAAGTTCACCCGACATAGGTGGTCATGGTAGTGGCGATAAGCGTTTATAGCGTTTAAGTCCTATAAGGACTCTGAGAGTGATTTCTTACGCAGTTTGCCGAGGTAAGCAGGCGTGATATTGAGGTACGAAGCGATATCCTGCATTGCAATATCTTGTACGATGCCGGGACAACGCTGTAGCAGAAGTTCGTAACGCTCGAGTGGCGTGGCGCAGTATAGGTTTTGATAATGCAAATGGAACTGGTTCGTCATGTGCTCAGCAATGAGACTACGTAATTCCATTGTTTCAATGTTTTGGTTAAAAAACTGATTCAACTGCTCACTTGTGACCCTGATCACGCGGCTGGGCATTGTAGCCTTGATGGTAATCTGCGCTGGAAGTCCACTAAGACAGGCTGGATAATCACCTACGAATTCATCCTTAAATGAGAACCACACTACGTGCTCTTTGTCATCACTAATGCCATAAGTCAGATATTTGAAACACCCGTATTCAACGAACGCGAACCAACGGGTGGGGTCGCCCTCACGCTCCATCTGGTCACCCTTATTGTATTTGACCACCTCACCCTCCCGTTTGCAGAACTCCCGCAGCGTTTCGAGGTTTATACTGCTATTGTTAAATCCTGTTTCCATTATCCAATTATTTTTGAGGGTACAAAGATACGACTTTATTCTGAATTTAGTGTAACTAAAGCGTATTATTATCAGCAAATGTATAAATTGGACAGTTTATTTGATGATCTTCATGGAAAATTGCATTATGTCAACAAGAAACTCCTGCACCAATCATACTGACAGGCGCAGGAGTTGATAGAAGTTTTCATCATATTGATAATCCATGGTTGGCATAGTCAAACACAGATTGTTCCACTAATGACTATCTCGTATTATTAACCTTGTTTATTCCATGCCACGATATTGGCATATACATCATTGAAATCTATACTACCACCATTATCTTCAATGCAAATATCAGTTACATGTCCGATAACGTTGTTTTCTGCATCAGTAATATCGCTATTGCTGACACTGCGATCAAAACT
>OMYE01000030.1 GCA_900315145.1 uncultured Pseudomonadota bacterium
TTGAAGAATAAATGGTGCGAATGAAGGGACTCGAACCCTTACACCTTGCGGCACTAAGACCTGAACCTAGCGCGTCTACCAATTCCGCCACATTCGCACTTATTCGTTGATGTTGGCACTCCCGACGGGAGTCGAACCCGTGACCTCCGCCATCGGAGGGCGATGCTCTATCCAACTGAGCTACGGAAGTAGTCTAGTGAGTTAATTATATGTTTTTAGTAGCATATGTCAAGAGCTACTTGTTTTATTGCTAATTATTTAACCAATAAAGTGTGTTTTTGTGCAATTAATCAGCTATATAAGTTATTTTTCATAAAAGCCACTTTTGTTTTTACTACCTTATTCTCAAAGCCTTTAATTCATAATTACCTTTACTCAGATCCTGCAGAAATTCACTTGGACCTGTATCCTGATCATAAAAACTTCCGAACTTTATAACACTTCTTCTCTGACAGTACATCAGGAACAGGTGATTCTTGGCTCTGGTTATGGCAACATACGCCAACCGCCGTTCCTCATCATTTCGACCAGCATTCATATTGAAATCATTAAATCCTAAAGGAATCAGTCCTTTTTCGAATCCCGCAACAATAACACAAGGGAATTCCAAACCTTTAGCACTGTGAATAGTCATAAGACTCACATAACTGCTGTCAGTATCAGAATCACCTGTAGAAATATTCACAACATCACTTGAAGCTGCTGTTCGGACAAAATCTGCAATAGTATCCCTGATTGACAAATTACTTTCTTCCTGATTAAGTATATCTTCAGTCTGAGGGAAATCTATATTAGGGTCATACTCTATCTTACTTTCACCAAAAGCTCTTATCAATTCATCAAGATTGTCACATCTACTGTTTTCAGCTTTATTTTCCTTTTCATCAACCTTTCGATAATATTCTATTAACCCCGTCTTCTCCAAAAGCAGACTTACCCATTCAAAATCCTTCAGAGTATTCCGATCAAGTTCTTCAGTCAGTTCATTAATCAATTCAATGAATTTCTTCAGTTCCTTTGACTTGCTGACATTCTGGTACAGTTTGCAGGCCTCAAACAGACTGACTCCATGCTGAACTGCTATTTCTGCAATCTTTTCTAAAGTAACCTTGCCTATTTTTCTTGAAGGAACATTGATTATTCTGGACAAAGAAATATTATCATCATGGTCTATGACGAGATTAATATATGCAAGAGCATTCTTTATTTCCTCTCGTTCAAAAAATTTCAGTCCGCCAATAACCATATGAGGAATATTAGCTTTCACCATAGCCTTTTCTATAATTCTTGACTGAGAATTGGTGCGGTAAAGAATGGCAAAATCACTATACCTGTAATTGTATTCTTTTTTTAACTGCAGTATTTTGCAACAAATTCCCACAGCCTCGTCCTGAGGATTAGAAATCTGATATACCGTAACCTTCGAACTGTCGTCCCTTTGGGTAATCAGATTTTTATCGAAAAATCTGTTGTTTGCGTGCTTTATCAGTTCATTTGCATTCTTCAGAATATCTTTAGTGGAACGATAGTTTAGCACCAGCTTATGGGAACAGACGTGCGGATAATCGTTGTAGAAACGATTCATAATATCAGCAACAGCCCCTCGCCATCCATATATTGACTGATCATCATCCCCGACAATAAGTACATTGGTATTCTTTCCACTAAGTAATCTCAGCCATTCATACTGTATAGCATTTGTATCCTGAAACTCATCAACTAGAATCTGTTTGAATTTATTCTGCAGATATTCCCTGACTGTTTCATTACTCTTCAGTAGCTCTACACACTTTAGAATAATCTCGGAAAAATCCAAAGAATTCTCTTTAAGACACCTGTCCTGATATAAAGCATAGACTTCATCAATTCTTTCATATGTAAAGCTCTCCTTGGTACTGAGTACCATGTTATGAGGTCTATACCCTTTATCCTTCATTGATGAAATCATGTGGGCATACTTTTGAGGATTTCCTTTCGCACAATTCAGTCCGAGCTTTTCCATACAATCCTTGACAATTCTAGTCTGATCGGCTGTATCGATAATTTTAAAATCTGATTTAATGCCAGCATGCATTGCAAAATTTCTTAAAATTTTGCAACAGGCACTATGATACGTACAGCACCATAAATATTTGGACTTCGTATCTCCTATTGCTTCATGAACACGACTGTTCATTTCTCTAGCTGCTTTGTTTGTGAATGTCACTGCCAGAATATTATATGACGGTATTTCATAATGCATTATAAGATAGGCCAGCCTTTTAACAAGAACAGTTGTCTTACCTGTACCTGCACCTGCTATAATCAGCATATTGGATAGCTTCTCGGTAACAACCTGATACTGTTCTTTATTCAAACCATTAACGATACTTTCAACAGATTCAGACATAATCCGGTCCTTTGATAAAATAAGCCATATAACAAATAAACAAACATGCATCATACCACGTTATATATTATGGTAATTCTTTTCTTATAAGTAAAAACATATCACTGGTTAAGTTTACCTTCAGGTTCAATATTGCAACAACAAGATAGCTTGTACGCTGATTACAAATACATCAGCATTCTAGAAGTTGTATAAGTTCACTTATATCATTGATTACCACATTAGGTAGAACACTAAGTCGTCTGCTATCGTTACGAAACTGCGTCTGCATCACGCTCATAGCCCCCGCACTGATAGAACCATATATATCCGTCACAGCATCATCACCTATATGACATACCCCGGATATTTCACATCCGGCAAGCCATGCAGCCTGATAGAATAACGAATAATGAGGTTTCGCTGTAACATTCACATTTGGATAAAGAATGTCGGTAAAATACCCGGTATACCCTGCTAGATCAAAATTTGCATTTCCATTACTTAATCCTATCAGGGGATAATGTCCTTTTATACGTTGTAAAACATCCAGTGTTTCACGTGAAACATTTATATGTGAACGTACCCTTATAAAATCATTAACCAAATCTACTGCAATATTTGCGGCCTCAGATGACATCATCCCCTTTTGCATTAAAAATTCTTTGTAGGTAAAAAAACGCAGTAATGATACATCGTTAATCAACTGAGGACATTTTCCGGCAATCTGACTTTTTAGAGTTTTGTACAATTTCTCACTTAACAATATACCATTAAGGTAATCGTTACCGATTTTTTCTCTAATGTAGTATTCAGCATATTTTATGATATCTGTGTTATCGTACAGGGTATCATCCAAATCAACGGTAATAACAGCCGGGCGATGCCAGTCCCGATAAAAAATCATAAATACTTCCTGAAATCAGTTATAGAATCCAAACGATAATTCCTCATTTTATACAAAAAAAGATAATGTTCTTTTTTTAAATTTAATTTTTAAAAATTAAGTCAGATAAAAAAATTAAAGTGTTAGAATGATAATTTTAGCTTTGTGAATTATTAAATACAAATATTATTTTCTAATAAAGCAGACCATGAAACCCTATTTCAGCTTTATGCTTTGAGTTAATGAATTGATTATAAAACCTAAATATAATCACTATATACATGTTCTAACATTACCACATCTATTTGTTTGACTAAAAAAACTGATACAGCCAGAGTTTTTAATACTTAGTATAAAAAATATTTTTAATATTACTTCTAAAACAAAATGAAATTATCTTCATACCGGATGTTATTCCACAGAAGATAAAGGATGAGCCTTATTGTAGACAGACTTTAGACGTTCAATATCCAGATGCAGATATATCTGTGTAATTGACAGTGAAGTATGCCCGAGTATCTCCTGAACCACTCTGATATCTGCACCGCCAGCCAGCATCTCTGTAGCAAATGAATGTCTTAATTTATGAGGGGTCAGTTTTATGGGAATCTCCGCATTAAGCCCCATTTTTTTCAGGGAAATCTGCACTGCTCTCGGATTCATCTTGTTGCCGAAGCGATTAACAAACAGATAATCACAATCATCTGCAACCAAAACATCTCTCACAGCCAGCCATTCAAAAATAGCCTGTAGAGAATAAGAACCGAACGGAACAATACGCTCTTTATTTCCTTTACCGATTATTCTGATTTCCATTTTTTCGAAATCAATATCAGACATCCTTATACCAACAAGTTCAGAAACACGCACACCGCTCGCAAATATAAGTTCCACAATTGCTCTGTCACGATAACTCTGAGGAGTTTCATCAAGGGGAAGAGATACCAGCTTTTCGAACTGCTCGTATGTTAAATAAGTTGGTAATGATGTAGAAAATTTTGGAGTTTTTATATCTGACATCAGATTTACGGAAACCTGTCCGTTTAAAACAAGATATTTGTAAAAGCTTTTTAATGAACTTACCAGTCTGGCACGACTGCGGTTAGACAAATCCTTCTTATCGGGATCCAAACATGAAATAACTCTTATAACCTGACGAAGATGACGTTCACCAACGTCACTCCATGAACAAACTTCTGGAAAATTTTCTTTTAATGATTGAATAAAGTGGCACAAATCCCGTTCATAACTTTTTACTGTATGAGGACTGTATCTTTTTTCATAAGTAAGATAATTTACAAAATCCTCTACTTTTTCATGCAGTAAATCCGTTTCTAAACTGACCATGCCACTCCTCAATAAAAAGCTCAACCTCTCAAACTAAATATCAATAACACCTTCATACACAAAAACTGCAGGACCGGTCATCATCACTGGCTTATCATCGCCCTGCCAGGCGACCCTGAGATCTCCACCTTTTAAATGTACTACAACAGGAGATACCAAATGTTCCTGAATAATACCAACCACAGTAGCTGCACAGGCTCCTGTACCGCAAGCCAGGGTTTCCCCGCACCCGCGTTCAAAAACCCTTAACTTTATCTCATGTTCATTCAGAACCTGCATAAAACCAACATTCACCCTTTCAGGGAAACGTTCATGATTTTCAATTAAAGGACCAAGTCCCAGGACATCGGCTTTATCGACATCGTCTACTTTAATCACGCAGTGAGGATTTCCCATTGAAACCGCTCCACAAAAAATATGGGTATCCTTAACAGGCAGTAGATATGTTTTATTAATCCCCTGCGCCTTAAAAGGAATTTTAGACGGTTCAAATACAGGTTTCCCCATATCAACCATAACCTGATCATCGTCAGTAACATTAAGAACAATTTTCCCTCCTAAAGTACTGACTTTTATCTGTTTGCGATTGATAAGCCCCTTCATTGTTACAAAACGGGCAAAGCATCTTGCTCCGTTTCCGCACATCTGAACTTCGCTGCCGTCGGCATTGTATATACGGTAATGAAAATCCATCTCAGGGTCGTATGGAGGTTCAACTATAAGCAACTGGTCAAAACCCACCCCGAAATTACGATCAGCCAGTTTTTTGATCTTGTTTTCCGAAAGAAATATCTTCTGAGTTACAGCATCAATGACCATAAAGTCATTGCCACAACCATGCATTTTAGAAAAATTAATCTGCATAATTATTTCTTCTGAAATTAATTAATCTTATGTTCATGACGCCAGAGATCTTCCACGCTTTCTCTATCTCTGATAATGTGAGACACGCTTCCATCAACCATGATTTCTGCAGATCTTGGACGGGAATTATAATTTGAAGACATGGCAAAACCATATGCTCCTGCACCATGCATTACTAGAAAATCACCGGATGCAACCTTCAGTACCCTATCCTTTCCTAGGAAATCACCGGTTTCGCAGATCGGACCGACAACATTATACTTGGCTACCTCTCTGTCAAGACTATGATCCGCCTCTTCAATACGCATCCATGCACTGTAGAGAGACGGTCTGATCATATCATTCATGGCAGCATCAACAATACAGAAATTACATACCTCACCCTGCTTCAGGTATTCACATCTGGTTACCAGAATACCAGCATTAGCCACCATTGAACGTCCAGGTTCACAGATTAACTTTAACCCGCGACCAGCCAGTTTCTGTGTAACAACCTTAAGATAATCAGATACTGACGGAGGGGTTTCATCATTATATACAACCCCCAAACCGCCACCGATATCAATATGCTCAAGTTTTACTCCGGCATCAGCCAAACGATCAACCAGATTCAAAATACGATCGAGAGCATCAACAAACGGATTCAAAGTAGTTAATTGAGAACCTATATGACAGTCAATACCCTTAATCTGAATACCATCGAGTGTTAATGCATGCTTGTACAATTCAAAAGCGGTATTAACAGGTACACCGAATTTATTATTCTTAAGACCTGTTGAAATATATGGATGAGTTCCGGCATCAACATCAGGATTTACACGTATGGAAATCGGAGCCTTTACACCTTTGTCCAGAGCTATCTGATTAATACGCTCCAATTCAGCAGGAGATTCCACATTAAAACACAGAATGTTCTGAGATAATGCATATTCAATTTCATTTACTGATTTTGCCACACCTGAGTAAACAACCTTACGAGGATCACCGCCGGCTTCAATTACTCTGGCAAGTTCACCTCCTGATACAATATCAAAACCGGTACCTAATGAAGCCATCAGCTGAAGAATAGCCAGATTACTATTAGCCTTAACGGCATAACATACCAGATGCTCAACATTACCTGATGCCTCATTGTATGCCCGAAGATGCTCAACCAGCTGAGCCTTTGAATAAACATAAAGAGGAGTGCCGTATTTCTGTGCTAAATCCTTAACATATAAATCTTCAACTGCAACCAGCCCATTATCTTTAGTATCAATAAAGTTCATTAAATTTAAACTCCTAAAATATTTACTGATTCCATACCTACCAGAGGAAAATACAACAACTCCATCTGTTTACAGCATAGTTTTTTTTGTAAAAGCAGATCGGGGATAAATCCAGATCTGCTTTTCTTACATTCGTGTACCGCCCTGGATAAGACTCAGAGAACCAAATTCAACCAAGTCTGTGCAATACCTGATTCCTGTTTATTGTGCATTATCGTCAGGGATAATTTCAGTATTTTTGTCATCTTTCTCACCGCCGGCTGTCGTACCGTCCATACTTTCTCCGGCAGTGTTATTACTGTTTTCCAAAACATCTGCCGACCGGTTATCAACAACATCATCAGGAAGATAAAGCGTCCCTCTCAGACCGCAACCTGAGATCATTGCACCAATCAATAATACCGCCACGATACTGCATAATCTGATGATTTTAAATAAATTCATATCTCTATTCCCGAATTAGCATTTTTATACCTTTGTTTCCTGAATATTTATCCATTTTTACATAGGATAAATCAACAAATTCCAGTGGTATTGGAACCTGAACCTTGCCCTCAAAAAAACTGATTCAGGAATTTATCATAATAGAAAATAATCCATCGTATTTTAAATGAATTTATACCATATATCAGATCAAAAAAAAACATGGTAAACATTTCTTTATGTTCACCGGAGATTACCATCCTTCAAAAATTATAAAGGAGAAATAGTATTATTTTGAATATCCACTAGAAAGAACTGGGGAATATTAAAATATTGTCTGAATTTATGAATGCTTCCGTCAGCACCTTTGGAAAATTTACTCTGACTGTGCGTATAGTATGTTGTTATATCCAAAATCAGATCACTAAGCGATGCTTTGAAGTCATCGTATATCTTCAGTTCCTGATTCTCTAGTGAATTATATATCTGATAGGTGTTGTCACTGTTTTTCACAAAAAAGTACTGAATCATGCCGTACATACAGTTTGCTTCAACAATTGACGGAACCTTGTCTTTTCCTGAATTTGCCCCACGCATTATTTCAGCCTTTATCGGATTTAAATCATCCTTTCCGTATGCTGGAGTAATACTCATACAACGGGAACTGAACTGCAGAATATAATCATTACCACCTATAGTGAGCATTTTGCTGGTAAGTAACTTTTTGGAAAGATTACTTATACATGAACTTACCAGTTTTTCAATTTCAGGTTTAATCATGATATCTCCCATATGAGCACTGAAATCAACTATCTGAATACACTCGGGAGCATCTGCACCAGGAACAATATAATGTCCAAGTTCATTTAAAAAATTAAATAAAGCCATTGATCCGCTGTAACTGTTGCATACAACTTCATTCCAGGAATTTGTAATAATCAAATCAATGGAACCAATCAGACAATCTTTACCAGGACCGTATGAAAACGCACTTGATCCTGATTTACCAGAATTTGCCACGAAACGGTGATTCACTGTCGGATCCTTCACTGGATTAACCATTACCAGCATATTCTTTACAGAGGTTACCTTCAATAAATCTGAGTTGGAAACCTTTATCGGATAATTTTTAAAATTATTTTTTATCTCATTGAATATCACCTTAATCCTTTCTACGGTAATATTCGAATTCTTAGTAAAAACCTTAATAATAGTCTTTTCGTTAATGACATTGTTGAAATAGCAGGTGGCAACTGTGGTAGCCAGACTCTGACAGAAAAGAATAGGCTGAACTATAACATTTTCCCTTATAGACATGTCACAGTTATACACATACCACCCCTCACGAAGTACGGAACTGTCCGATACCTCCACCAGAGTTATGTACTTTTCAGCAATGTTGATTTTACTGTTCAGACAATATCTCTTAATTTTTCCCGGATAACTATCAAACACCACAAAAAGTTTACGGGAAAGAACAGAGAGATCGCGATAACTGATGGCATCTGTAACCTTATAGTCTATACCGAATGTCAGAAGAGCATGATAGCTCTGAATCAGAACATTAAAGACACGCTCATACATTTTTTTGATATCAACAATATTCCAGTTCATCCGGTTATTCAATATTGACAGAGTATCACTGTTCCAGCCCCATGCTTCAATCATATTGTTAATAACGGTTCTTCTTTCAGAAACAGCATTAGGGTGATTTACCTTGGATAATCCCTCAGATATCTTAAGATAAAAACATATTCTCAACAGTTCCAAACGCTCATAGTCATTGTGATTTCTTAAAAAACGGCTGATTTTTTCAAAAACCATGTAATAACTGTCAAGATTCATCCCGCAGTTCTCACCATGATGCATCTTATCTTTTAAAACCATTGAAACAAGCTGAGTCTGGGGATATTCCGCACTGTATATCTCCATAAGCAGAATTTTGATCACTGCTTTAAAAGGAGAATCCGTCCCCTTATACATCAACCAAAGGGCAGCACCGAAATACTCATTTGAAGGAATTTTGCCTATGCATCCGAGATCCAGCCATTCCTCCCTGGAGATAATTCTTTTTTTGTATAGCTGTTTAACAAAATTACTGTAATCCTTCTCCTGACTGCATGGCACTATCATCCATGTAAGAAGCTTTCCGGCAACACAGATGGCACTCCGATAAAACTCATCAAGAAGGAACATATGCAGAGCTGTACCGCAGTTCTCCTCGTCAACACTGGTATTGGTATTAATTTTTTCTTCAGGAGTCTCGCAGTTCTTCAGCTTATTCTGTTTAAATTTATCAGTCTTGACAATAAAGAAATTAACATCCAGTCTATATTCACTGCTTGCGGCCATTTCCTTAATGTTTCTACACTTTTTTTCAAGCAGTCTAATACGGGAATCAGGCATGTATTCAGACACACATACCCAGTAATCGAAATCTGAATTAGGACTCTGACCGACAGAGGCTGTACTCCCCATACAGTAGAGTCCTAGAATAGACTCTTCTGGCGTAATAATATCTATCGGAGAACCGGTTGCCTGAGAATATTCCTCTAGAACCTGACGCTGTATATCGTTTAATTTAAAATTACAAATTCCATGAGGAACATCACCGGAAATAACACACGGAACTGCGGAATGATTCAGATGTAACATCAGAGGAACCAGGTTAAAAAACAACCTGCCCTTATCATTCACAAATTCCTGAGCCTTAGCCAAACGATATTCGTTTAACTCACGATAATGTTGCTCATATAATTTGATTTTGCTAAACACTTATCACCTAAACCTATACATTCTGTCCTAACCGATACACGGAATAAACAGAATGTATATAAATAATGTTCTGAAACTATTTCTCTGATTGAGCCTGTTTATAATACAGTGCAGCTTTCTGAAAACCGCCCAGCCTCTGGTAGCATTGACCTAAACGGCTGTAGTAATCAGCACACGGAGCTCTGTTAACCAGTGACTCATAAATACTAACAGCTTTTTCATTTTCGTTCATATTCATGTACATATTGGCAAGAGCAGCAAGCAAATCCGTATTATTGATATTCTGAACATCATTCTTTTTAACACGATTTTCCAAATATTCAATCAAACGTGGATTCGCACAGTCCCATTTTGCGATATTAGCAAAAACCATGGAAGGATCAACCAGTCCTTTAATGCATCTGGTAATAATCTTTTCTGCCTTAACATCATCCCCAAAATGACTGTAGGCCAGTGCAAAGGAATTAGCCACACCGACACTGTCTGTAATATCCTTTGGCAAATCCTTGTAGATATGATCCAGAACAAAACGGTCTGTTGCCGCATCAATCTGTTTTACCACTTTCCCGGTAATGTAGTGCTCATAAGACTCTTCATCAAGAAGTTCATAGTCAATAAATTCTTTACGGTTATCCACAATTTCACTGTGTTTATCAAGTTTTTTCAGACATTCGTAATAAAGTGACGATATGACTTTTGTGCTTTTCTGACTCTGACGCAGTGAACTTATGATATTCAATGCCTTACCGTATTCACCAAACCGAATATACATTTTAGTTCTAAGAATACTTACTGCTGCATTATACTTTCCAAACTGCATCTGCAAATCATTAAAAACAGCATTAGCCTCTTCTTTATTTTCCTTCCTGCATGCAGCATAGAATTTCAGTAGAAGATTAAAAGAAGGTATGTCACTCCATTTTGCATTTTTATCGGCTTGTTTTACTGCTTCATCGTATTTTCCTTCAATAAAGCATGCCACCGCCTTTTCTAAAGAGGCTCTCGCCTTGGCTGTCTTACTGTTGCTGTACCAGCTCAAAAGACCTGATTTAAATCCAAGCATTTTGGCAATAACAGCAATAACCAGCTGAAGCAGAAAATAGAAAACCACAATACATAATATCGCAGACACTATATTCATCTGGATAACGTAATGACCGGTGTCAATGTGCACAAATCCCTGATTTTCTGCCATCATGGGTGCAACAAACATCAGTGCAGCCAAAACCAGAAACAAAACTATTAACTTTATCATTTCGGGATTCCTAATTATCTGACATCTTTCTTATGAACGAATTGATTACATTGGAGCTTTCAAGATACTTGACATTCTCTGCGGCTACCTCAATCCCGGATAAATTATTGATTTCAGCCAAAGTATTCTTTACAACAGGATCATCAGCCTCATAGTATTTTTCTATCAACTGTTTCGCTCTGTTCAGATACTGCACGTATAAATCCTTTTCACCATAGAAACAGGATTTGCCAGCTAAAAGAAGATAATTTTCCAGATTAGCTCTTAGATAGGCTTCATTATCTACTGTAGTCAAGGCTATATCACTCTGATCCTTCTTTTTGATAATCACAAAATTATTAGCAAAGTGTTTTACTGATTTTCCGATATTATCCATCCAGTCACTGATATTTGAGGTAATTTCCTCCTCGTTCTCCGTATCAGACTGTTTAGCAATACCTTTGATTTTCATTTTTTCGACATTTCCAATCAGCTCATTGATCTGCATTAATGTCTTCTCTGTATCTATCTTCGGAATATTACCGAGAGTATTTATATCCTTGCTCAAAGCTTCTCTGATTTCTCTGGTTCGAGAATCATTTACACCGGCAATTATCTTATCTGCT
The DNA here is from genome assembly GCA_900315145.1 of uncultured Pseudomonadota bacterium. GTDB lineage: Bacteria > Pseudomonadota > Gammaproteobacteria > Enterobacterales > Succinivibrionaceae > Ruminobacter. Next base: position 11,792 of record OMYE01000030.1, read on the forward strand.
TCATTAAGTAATTTAATTGCAGTTTCATAGTCATGATCAAAAACAGCCTTTCTCTCTGCAAGCGTTACAAGATACTTTGCATCAAAATAATCCCAGGTAATAGAATGAGAATTGTCATCTTTGCTGACTTCACTGAACTTGGCATTCATCTTGGCTAATTCTTTCTGCATCGCATCAAAAGAATTATCAAAACCAGCAATTCTCGACTCAAGAGTACGGAGATCTTTCACCTCCAGCTTTTGGTTCAGTATTTTTTCAACACCAGACATCCTGGATGTCACTTCCTGAATACCAGCCGAATTTCTGCTGATATCAGCACTGTAATCAATCTGTTGCGGAATCTTAACTTCCGGTCTAGTCAACACATATCCTGCAAAACCGGCAAGAGCCATCACCGTAATAACAAGCCATGCGGTATTGCATTTCTGTTTTCTCTTCAAGCGACGTAAATCATCCATCAGGTTTTTATATGCATTTACCAGACTGATATCATCATCATTTTTACTATCTACACTATCATCAACAATGCTGTCACGAACTGTATTATCCAGCAATTCTTCGTTGTCAGCATTATTCTGCTGTGTATTATTAACTTCGCTCATAGTATATTCACATCCATATATATACAAACTTTTATAATTATAGCAAAAAAGCACGAATATATATTTACTTTTGACAAGCTGCCGCAACTAAAGTAACAGTTAATCTAAAATCGGCATTTCCTTCAGACTGTTCCTGATTAAATTATTACAGGAAAAATCACTTTTTTAATATACCGGCAACGACTATGAGATCTCACATTCTTATACTGCCACGTATCGAATCTCTATTAAAACTGAACTGATGAAAGGAATATAGCAGAATAAATATTTACGGAATATAGCAGGAGAAGAAAAGAAACAACCGTCAGGATATACTGACAAATTAGTGAAACTGATTTCGGGAAATACTAATAAGGCTGGATACTTCTGTTTTATCAGCCTTCCCGCAGAGATTTATAAGAACGACAACATCCTCACTGTTTTCATTCTTTTCCCGGGTGACAACTGTTGCACATGGCAAATTACCGACATAACTGTATTCCCACCCTTTTACCTTAGGAACAGGACGGAGATTTTTCCCTTTTACATTACTCATAAACTCCATGGCATAGCTTTTAGTACTTCGGCTTCCACCATCGGTTATCTTATAAACATAATAGGAAAATTCAGTTTTGGGTGAGCTTTTTTCAAATAAAATATAACCTGCCTGTCTTGAAGTCAGTTTCCACCCTGCTGGGATATCCGCATTGGCCGAGGAAACTTCAACACAGACAAATCCCGCAAGAAATACTGCACATACCGGGACAAAACGGTAAAACATACTTTTCAACATACAGACAGGTCATAAATTATTAAGGTTTCATATACTGAATATATGACAAATCATCGGATACGTCATTATATTCATAGCCAAGTTCATTCAGATGGCGGTTCAACTCGTCAACATCATGATCATCAACTTCAAATGCACAAAGCACACTTCCGTATTCCATACCGCGTGAACGATAATGGAACATTGTAATATTGTAGCTTGTACCAACAGTTTCAAGGAAATTGAGAAGAGCATCCCTTACTTCAGGAAATTCAAATACATATGCTCTTTCATTAACCTTTACCGGAGTATGACCGCCAATCATATAACGAACATGGTTTTTAGCAACAATATTATCTGTCATGTCGGTTACCTCATATCCGGATGAACGAAGACCGGCAATAATACTGTCAAGTTCCTCTCGTCCGTTATTAAGATGAACAGACACAAAAATTCTAGCAGATTCAACCTTTGCAAAACGGTAATTAAACTCAGTTACCGCTCTACCGCCAAGTTTCTTGCAGAATTCCAGGAACGCCCCCTTTCTTTCAGGAATCTTCACAGAGATAATACCTTCTCCCATTTCACCGATTTCACAACGTTCAGAAACGAAACGAAGAGTATGGAACTTGGTATTAGCACCTGAGAGGACGGTAGCCATGGTCAGTGAAGGATTATTCTTCAATTCAGGATGAAGCTTAACGTACTTCTTAAGACCGGCGAGTCCTAATGCCCCGCTTGGTTCAGAAATAGCTCTGGTATCTTCAAATATATCCTTCATTGCGGCACAGATTTCATCATTAGAACAGGTTATGATGTCATCAATACAGTCTTTCAATATTCTAAAAGTCTCATCACCGATTCTCTTTACAGCCACACCGTCAGCAAAAAGAGAAACTCGATCAAGGCTTACCGGTTCTCCACTCTTCAGAGCTGCTTCTAGACAGGCACTTCCTTCTGATTCGACAGCAATAACCTTAACGTCAGGCATCACCTGTTTAATATAGACAGCCATGCCTGCAGCAAGTCCGCCACCGCCGACCTGTATAAACACATGAGTAATACGTGAATCCTGTTTAAGCATTTCCTGAGCCACGGTTCCCTGCCCGGCTATGACATCAGGGTCATCATACGGAGGAATCATGGTAAAGCCTTTATCTCTGGCAAGCCTCAGGCTTTCAGCGTATGCTTCATCAAAATTAGCACCGAATAAAACAACTTTTCCGCCAAGTCTTCTTACCGCATCCACCTTGATATCAGGGGTTGAATTGGGCATAACTATTGTGGCGTTTATTCCAAGCTTTTTACCAGTTAAAGCCACACCTTGAGCATGATTACCTGCGGAAGCTGCAATGACTCCCTTATCAAGCTGTTCTTTTGTAAGACCGGCTATCTTGTTGTAAGCACCGCGAAGCTTGAAAGAATGTACTGACTGCAGATCCTCTCTCTTTAATAAGACCTTGACACCTACTTTCTCACTGACCTTTTCTAGTTTCTGTAAGGGTGTTACTTTTGCTACATCGTATACAGGTGAAAGCAGGATTTTACGTAAATACTGTTCGTATGTTGGATGTTCCATTTTATCCATATCCTATCTGTTAGCGGCAACACAAAGGATGCCGCTTTTACAAACATTAAAGCTTACTTGTATCTCTAACGCCGCCCTTGTCTGCACTGGACGCAAGTGCTGCATAGGCCTTGAGAGCCCCTGAAACAACACGATCACGGTTAGCAGGCTTCCAGGCCTTGTTCCCGAGCTTTTCCATTTCAGCTCTGCGGTTATTCAACTCTTCATCAGAAATACGAACAGCAATTGATCTATTTGGAATATCGATATCAATGATGTCATTTTCCTTGATTAATCCAATATTACCGCCATTAGCAGCTTCAGGTGAAACATGACCGATTGACAGACCGGAGGTACCGCCGGAGAAACGACCATCAGTAATCAAGGCACACTGCTTACCTAAACCTACTGATTTAAGGTATGAGGTAGGATAAAGCATTTCCTGCATGCCCGGACCTCCCTTAGGACCTTCATAACGGATAATTACCACATCTCCAGCCTTAATCTTTCCGCCTAAAATACCGTTAACAGCATCCTCCTGACTTTCAAAAATTCTTGCCGGACCACTGAATTTATAAATTGAAGGGTCAACACCGGCAGTCTTTACAATACAACCGTTTACAGCAAGATTACCATATAGAACAGCTAAACCGCCATCCTGATTATATGCATTTTCTTTAGATCTGATACAACCGTTCTGACGATCAAGATCAGCCTCATCATAAACCTTACTCTGGCTGAATGCACTGAGATTAACAACTCCGCCAGGTGCAGCAAGATACATTTTCTTGACATCGTCTGAAGGATTTCTACCGATATCATACTGTTCCAGTTCCTGCTCCATTGTCAAACCTAGACATGTGTGAGCATTTCTGTGGATTAATCCGCTCTTATCGAGTTCGCCCAGAATTGACATAACACCGCCTGCTCTGTGCACATCTTCCATATGATATAAAGATGTGGAAGGAGCGACCTTACAAATATGAGGAACATGTCTTGAGAGACGATCAATATCCTTCATAGTAAAATCAACACCGGCTTCCTGAGCAACGGCTAGCAGATGTAAAACAGTATTAGTAGAACCACCCATTGCAATATCAAGAGTCATAGCATTTTCAAATGCATCCTTGGTAGCAATACTGCGAGGAAGAACTGATTCATCGTCATTTTCGTAGTAAGCCTTAGCCATGGCAACTATACGCTTTGCTGCATTTACAAAGAGGTCGCGACGATAAATATGAGAAGCAAGAAGTGAACCGTTACCCGGCTGGGACAAACCTAAGGCTTCAGTAAGACAGTTCATTGAATTTGCTGTGAACATACCTGAACATGAACCGCATGTAGGACAACCGAAATTTTCAGCTACATTGATCTGTTCATCAGAAATATTCTTATCAGCTGCCATAACCATGATATCAATCAGGTCAAGCTTTGAATGACCGGCTATAGGTTCCTTAACCTTACCAGCCTCCATTGGGCCTCCAGATACAAAAATTGTAGGGATGTTCAAACGCATTGCTGCTATAAGCATTCCCGGAGTAACCTTATCACAATTTGAAATGCACACCAGAGCATCTGCTTTATGAGCATTACAGGAATATTCGACACTGTCAGCAATAATTTCACGACTTGGCAGTGAATACAGCATGCCGGAATGCCCCATTGCAATACCATCATCAACTGCAATGGTGTTAAATTCTTTAGCTATGCCACCGGCTTTCTCAATTTCCTTTACAACCAGTTGGCCTATATCATGTAAATGAACATGACCTGGTACAAACTGAGTAAAAGAATTTGCAACCGCAATAATCGGCTTACCGAAATCACCATCTTTAACTCCGGTAGCACGCCATAAAGCTCTTGCACCGGCCATGTTACGACCTTCTGTGGTTACAGAGGAACGATATTTAGGCATACTTTGCTCCACATTTAAAAAAATAAATAATTAAATACGAAAGAAACCAAAAGTTCTTTAATCTCCTTGAACTTTTGGCTTCAGTAATTATAACAGTCTTCTATTACTTGTTAATAGGGTACAACCAATTCCACTTATCAGCAGTTTCCCCGTTAAATAAACCGAAGAAAGCCTTCTGTAATTTTTCAGTGATTGGACCTCTCTGACCGCAACCGACTGACATACCGTCAACACTGCTTACAGGAGTAATTTCTGCAGCAGAACCTGTCATAAACACTTCATCAGCAAGATAGAGAGCTTCTCTAGGAATTCTTTCTTCCTTAACCTGATATCCAAGTTCAGCAGCGAGCTTCATTACACAGTCTCTCGTAATACCAGGGAGAAGACTGCAAGTAATAGGAGCTGTATAAATAACACCATCCTTGATTAAGAACACATTCTCACCTGAACCTTCAGCTAAGAACCCCTGAACATCCAAAGCAATACCTTCTGTATAGCCATTCTGTTTTGCTTCATTTGAAATAAGAAGAGAAGACAAATAGTTACCTCCGGCCTTGGCTCCGGTAGGAATGGTATTAGGAGCTAATCTGTTCCATGAAGATACACCTACAGCAACGCCCTTCTTCATACCTTCTTCACCGAGATACGCACCCCATGGTACTACACCGATGACAACTTCAATCTTTGCATCTACAGGAGGCTTTACACCCAAACCAACGTCACCGATGAAAGCTAACGGACGAATGTACCCCGCTTCAATTTCATTTTCTCTAACAGTCTTACAACATGCTTCACACAACTCTTCAAGAGTATATGGAATATTTATACGATAGATACGCGCAGAATTAAGTAAACGCTGCATATGTTCACGCAGTCTGAATATAACAGTACCCTGAGGAGTTTTATAAAAACGTAGACCTTCAAAAACAGAAGTACCGTAATGAAGAGCATGGGTCATAACATGAACCTTTGCTTCACTCCAAGGTACCATTTCACCGTTAAACCAGATATACTTGGTTGTTGCTTTAACTGACATATATTTTCATCCTAATATTAATAAAATACTGAACGTCATTTCCGCACTATTGGTACGCCCATTCAGAAACTTTATAAACTGTACCTGAGTACATTTTACATCAAATAAAATCTGAGTGTTAATAATGTTGACACAAAAATTGATATTTTTTAACAAAACTCATTAAAAATAATCAACGAATATTCATACAGGCCGAAACAAACGACATACTTTAACGAAAGTAATTTATCTGATTGTATTTATGATTATCATTATTACGAACATAATATCCCTATACGCTAGCCGTCCCTTTGTTTCTTCTATAAAAAACCCTCTTATGTCAATATACACAAGAGGGCTTAAACAACAATAAACACTGGCAATATATCTGTTTATCTCAGACGAGAACGGACAAAACTACTCATGCTTGGAGGAGCTGGCACCAGAAGCATAATAATCTTTATCCAGAGAAAGCAGATAATTAATCAAAGCCATGTATTCATCTGTTCCGTTGATTTTTTCTGTGAGTACCTTGTATTTGTTATTAACTACGACTGTAGGTACCCCCTCAATACCGGTATCTTCTGACAACTGATCATAACGACTAACAGCACTCATAACAGGGAATGATTTATACTGAGCCTCAAACATTTCCTTGGAGATACCGATTTCCTCAAAAATCTTCACTACATCTTCATGGTTCTGAGCAACTTTGTGCTTATTAAAGAAATTATCATCAACTTTATCAGTGAATGGCTCAATTACCCTGAGGTTAACTGCTGAAGCGTATGCGCGTTGCATTTCCACCCCCATAGGCCCACCTAAAAACTTAACATGATTACCTACAAAGGCAACATCTTCAGGCAATGCCATGCTCACCTGTCTGATAATCGGTAAAAATGCATGACAGTGACCGCAGAAGAATGAGAAAAACTCTCTTACTTCCTTCTTCTGAGAAAGCTGTGAATTACGAAGAACAGTATAATGAACTCCTTCTTCAAACTTTGTCTTAACTTCTGAGGCAGCCAGCAGTAGTTCCTGAGGTGAATCAAATACAACCTTCTTTTCTGCATCATCAGCGTAGGAAATAGAAGAAATAGCGATTGCTGAAATTAAAGTAGCAAGCTTAAACATTCTTGTAAACATATCAATCCTCAATTAAGCAAAATTATGCTAATTATTATTTTTTCCAAAAACTAACCTTCTCGCAAACTTCCTTTACATTGCGTCTAATAGGTTGCAACTCGGAACCGGAACATTTTGAGGTCATATAATCGATGGCTGGATTACACCATCCCAAAAGTTTATAGAAGATCATCAGTCTTCTTACATCTGAACGAGTAATCTTAATTTCCTTAGCATCCTTAAAATCCGGTTTCGCCTGCATGTTTTTCAATGTCATTAATGACATTGCATTAGTTAGTAAGCAGAATTTTCTGATACCTAATTCTGAGACAGGAATTCTCTTAATAAATTCCATAGTATCTAAACAATGTCCATAAGCAAGGGATATATAATATCTAACCTTTTCATCTCTGTCAGGATCATCGTTCTTAATAGGGAGCCAGGTAACACCTCTCTTCAAGTCGTCCCACACATCCTTAAGAATATTTGTTAGCTGAAGTGCTTCACCAAAACATACTGCGTACGGCAAAAGTTCATCAAGGTCTTTACGCATAGCCTTACAATGATAAGCAAAGAGACTCATAAGAAGTTCCCCTACCACCCCTGCAACACTATAACAGTAATGATCAACCTCATCAACAGAATCAATCTTTGACCATCTTTCTATCTGTGACATCCCCTTCCCCATAATGGTCACAGTTCGTCTCTGAATAGTCTGTACCTCCTGAGGATAGGAATAATATCTGCCTACTACAGCAGGAATATCAGCCATCAACTCATTCTCATGCTCATTTGAAGAGGATTTTACAAGTTCACATATTTCAGCTGTCCACTGTTCAATCCCAATAGGAGAAGAAAGATATCCTACAAACTTCTCCATATGAATCTTCTTTAATTCCTTATCAAGATAAACAGCATCTTCAATAGTATCAATAATTCTGCATAATAAATAGGAGTTACCGATCCAGTCCTCTAAATCCTTAGGTAACAGAGGAATAGTTAAAGCGAATGTTCTTGATACAGTTTCTAAATAGTACTGCTGCTTTTCTAAAGTTAATTCTTGCATAATAAATCACTAAAATAATCTATAGATATCCCTGATAATGTTACGTGGAATGGAAAACAAAAACAGGAAACAGATAACACATAAAATCATCAATAAATTCTAACCTTGTATCTCATGCTCCATTAAGAAACAGGTAGCGGTTTGAGGTTGATGTACCTCACAAGATTTTTATGATGATTATACAGAAAAAGAATAGTTATAACCGATTTTTTGCCGGTTAATTGTATTGTTTTTTGATCTTGTTCTGTATGGATGATAACAGAATAAATGATTATCAGGTGTAAAATCAAAAAATAAGGAATTAAAAAAAATAGAACAAAGAAAAAAACATATTTGAAGGGATAAAAAAACATCCAAAATAAAAACAAAAAAACCGACTTAAAGTCGGCTTATTTTTTAATCTAGTGGCGGAACGGACGGGGCTCGAACCCGCG
>OMYE01000223.1 GCA_900315145.1 uncultured Pseudomonadota bacterium
TATGCCGATGCGTTTTTTGATTAACGCGAGCATGGTTTACAGAAAATATATCAAGAGTAGTCCGTTATATCATAAGTACAGCAGAATACAACATTATGTGCCTACACCGAAATGTATCTGCTTTTATAACGGAGCGACGGATGTGGACGACCGTTTGGAATTAAAGCTGACCGATTCCTTTGCACAGGCGGAGCGTTCCGATGTAGAGCTAAAGGTGACGATGATCAATATCAATTACGGTCACAACAGGGCTTTGATGGACGCATGCAAGCCGTTGAAGGAGTATGCGTGGTTTGTCGGCAAAATCAGAGAAAACAGAGAAATATTTAATTACAACTTTCCCAATTGATTGATCTATACATCAAATCGTCTTGAAACCAAGTATACACAAAGGCTTGTCGTATCTCAAATTTTAAATTCTACGCTACTGTGAGTTCTAATATCGCCTCTAAAGCCACTTTTGGGTATTTTCGTACCATATTTCTCCTATTTTTCTTTACTATTATCGATAAAAGTATAGCACAATATGTATTCTTATGTTATAATTGTGCTATACTTTTCAAGAGGGGGAATGTATGGCTATTCCTGCAGATATATTGTCGATAGAAAGACCCAAAAATTCGTTTGTTATACGAACCAATAAAACTGAACCACCACGGTATGCAGTAAGATCGAGAGTTGGTTGTAAGTACGTTCATGGAAGGAGGCTACCTCAAAACGGACCGGTTATTGGACATATCGATACTGAAGCAAGAATTTTTGTCCCGCTTCCTGCCGAGTCAGAAACTGTTTCCAATAACCAGCCTCTGACAAGTACTAGAGTTTGTCAGTATGATACTGTGGATTTGAAGGATTGGGCCAATGTAGTGTTAGCCGATCGCATTTTTAAACCTATACTTGAAGATCTAAAAAGATTTTATGAAATACATGATGCTACCCAGATTTACGTAATTGCCTTATTGAGAGTATGTTGTAAAGGAGTGAAGGACTACGAGTTGCAGGAAGCCTACCAAACATCTTTTATATCAGAGTTATACCCAAAAGTCGCATTGTCAAAAAATACAGTATCAACCTTTCTAAAAAATTTAGGTAAGGTTTGCAGTAAAATAATTATGTTCATGCAGGACAGGGTAAAGAATGTGAAAGCGGATCATCATCTGCTCATAGATGGTACTTTGAAGTCCAATGAATCAAGAATCAATACTCTTTCTGATTATTCACGCAAGGCTTTAAAAAAAGGTACTAAAGACATTTCTGTTATGTATGCCTTTGACTTGGAGTTGAAAGAACCAATTTGCTCAAAATGCTATCCAGGTAATATGCTGGATCTGACAGCGTACGAAAATTTCATCACCGAAAATAACATTACCAGTGGAATTATTGTAGGAGACAAGGGATTCCCTTCATCAGGAGCAAAGTCAGCTTTCATGAATAACAAAAATTTGCATTTCATAAATCCTTTAAAGCGTGACGCGAAGATAATTAAAGATCTAAACCTGTATGAATATTCCGGAACTCTCTCAAATAACGAATACATTCTCTACAAAAAAGAATTTGATAAAGAAGGAAACAAGTGGCTGTATTCTTTCAAGGATTTATCGTTGTTTGCTGCTGAAGAAAAAGATTACCTGCATAGAGTCAACAAGAACAATAAATTCTCTGCAGAAAAATACGAGGAGAAAAGAAAGGAATTTGGCACAATAGTGTTGGAAACAGATCTGGATTTATCTCCTGAGATAGCTTTCAATTCGTACAACAGCAGATGGGAAATTGAATTGGTTATGCGTTATTACAAGCATGCTTGCGATTTCGATGAAACCAGAGTTCATAATGATTATTCAGTGATCGGATCAGAATTCTGTGATTTTTTATCATCCCTACTAACGTACAAGTTGATCAACTATTTTGATGAATGTGAGTTGTTCAACACCATGACATACAAAAAAATTATGAAACTGCTTGAACGGGCCAAGAAAGTAAATTTGCCAAATAAAGGGTGGACACTTCGAAAAATTTCTAAAAATTTGGAGGATATTCTGGTAAAACTCGAGTTACTTAACGTTCAAAAAGCCCCAAAGAAGAAAAGGGGCCGTCCAAAGAAAAATAATGTTG
>OMYE01000008.1 GCA_900315145.1 uncultured Pseudomonadota bacterium
AAAAATTGTCATTATCAGATATCTTGATGACCAATTTTTCCTCCTAAAACATAAAGACTACTTTTAATTCGTGCGGATTATAACACATGAATTCTAGCCTGCAATCAAAAGAGTTTGCTATATGCTAAAATTCATGTTGTAAGACCTAATACTTAATTCGTACGGATTATAACACACGAATTCTAGCAGGAAGGCAAATGAGTTTGCCATGTGCTATAATTCATTTTGTAAGACTTAATACACATATTTAAAAAAATCCCCTCCCCTTATGTTTCACGTGAAACATTAAACATAGAAATGAAAACATCAAAAAACATGTAAATAGTTGGAAATAACCATTCCTAACCATTTATACTAATTAAGATAAAAGTTATAAAATAGCTGAACAACTAATTTAATTTAATTAAATAGCCGATTACACCGATATCTTAATAAATATTGACTGATTCGGTATAATAAACCTTAAGACAGAAACAATAGACACATCAACTTGATACTCATTAAACACTTCTTCAAAAGTCGTTTTTATTAGGACAGACTTTAACAGGAACTTTCACATCATAAATTCAATACCTTTATAATCTACAGCCACTATTTAAAGTTTTCTGTTTTTAGTTTTCGACATTGCTAATATCCATATTCCCCCTCTAAGGAGAATTCATTAATTCTGATGTATTTCTAACGTTTACCATCTTTCCTAATAAAAAAGCTCCTATCTTCTTTCTAGAATCTTCAACAGAGATTTCTTCTCCGTTAACATTTATGCAATAGTCTGATGTTACATATCACTACTGACTTTGATATTTTTCTGGGTAGAAACAGACTTCTTTTCGCAATTGGAGGAATTGATACCTTTTTTCTTTTAACGGCCTTTACCATTGATATTATCATCGCAGGATTTTCTTACTGTAATACTCTTATTGCCGAGTTCAGCTGTGAGTTCTTCAATGGCATAATTCAATTTTTCTATCAGTATTGCCTGCTCTTCAAATTGATTGGATAAAGTCTCAAACAATGCAAATAACACGGAAACGAGAACTGAAGTCATAGGATTATCCGCAGTAGATTTTTCAAGATTTTTCAAACTCCTTCAATATATCTCTAAATCTATCCTGTAATGGCTGCTAACTTATGCAAAATACTCCTATCTATATAAATAATAAGACTATTATACCGATATACTAAATGAAGTTTTCGGCTACTATAACTGTTAACTTTACAGGATAAAATAAGAAAGAATTAGCTCGCTACAAGCTCGTCGGAGATCGATTAATCGTCAAAAAATGTCTTATACAAAAAATCTCTTGTAAATCTCAAATAAAGGCATCTAACCAAATTTTTCATAAAAGCGTAAAAAAGGTTATATTTGCAATAATTATAAATTTAATCAAATCGATTGCCGATGATTCACATTTTTAACTACGGAATATTTGAAGTCCAAAGTTGATTTCTGACCATTTACTAAATCAATATTTAGATAAATAACTCTTGTTCGATTATAGAATTATGTTCCACGTGAAACATTTTCGCTTTAGAATTTTGAAACTTTGGAAAATCATTGTGAAGACAGGTAATAAAAAATTGATTATTACTAGATAAGGAATCGATTAAATCATATAGTTTATTTAAACTATTATTATCCAATTCCGATGAAATATCATCTATTAAAAATATACAATTATTCTTTGTTATAGTCTGAAATACTATTCCTTGTGCTAATTTTAAAGCTACTATCAAAAGTTTTTGCTGACCTCTTGATAAAGAATCAACTGAATTTTTATTATTTGTTTTAATGTTTAAATCAGCTTTATGCGGACCAATAAGTGAGTATCCCATCATAATTTCACGTTTATAATGGTTCTTTACCTGCAGCATAAAATCATCAACATCCATTTTATGACCGGGGATTAATTCCATGTTTATAGTTAGATCAGGCAGTAATTTTAGTATATAATTATTAGCATATTTATTAAATACATTTAAATATTCAATTCTTATTTTTGATAATTCAATAGAATATTCAACAAAAGATCTATTCCATAAATTAAAATAATCCTCATCAACATTTTTTGAGGACAATAAAATATTCCTCTGTTTAAGTATCTTCCTAAAACCAGAATTTATATCAAAGAAATTATTAAAATGATAGAAACATCCCCAATCTATAAAGCTACGTCTAAAACCAGGCCCAGCTTCTAATAGAGTAAGACCATTAGGAATAATCGTTTGAACACAAATATTCTGCGCCAAATCTGCTACCCTGTTTAAAATTCTGCCATTGATTTTAGCACAAACATTACCCTTAACATCTCTAGTAATACCTAACTTGGAAACCATATTAGTTTCTCTAGATAAAATCTCTGAATAAACAGTTAATTCTTTTGCAGCATAATTGATTATTGAAGAATTCTTGGTAGTTCTAAAAGACCTTGCCTGAGAGAGGTAATTTATAGCTTCTAATGCAGATGTTTTACCAGAACCATTCCCTCCCCAAAAAATATTTATCCCCTCCCCTACCGTAAAATCAGCGGATAAAAAATTTCTAAAATTGTTTAACAGTATTTTTTGGATAAACATTTTCTACCAGGAACCAATAAAGATAACAAATCAGTCATATTCCTTACCTATATGACTGATTTGTTAGATAAAGTAGATTCATCTAGTTACTAAATAACAACCCTGCTAACTATATATCTAGCAAAGCTCTCTTCCTCACCTTCATCAGCCAATGGCTGAATAAGAAGATTATTAGAAGTTTTTGACATAGAAATCTTAACTTTAGAAGTATTAATAACATTACAGATCTGATTTAAATAATCAGAATTAAATGCCATTTCAAAATTATCCCCTTCGTAACTTATGTAATCCATGTCATCTTTAGCTTCTTCATGGTTACTGTTTTTGGTTTTGATAGTAAACACATTATCTTTCAATACCAATTCAACAGCCTTATTAAGAGAATTACTCATTATAGAAACACGATTTATAGTGTTATGGAACTGCTTTCTATCAAGAATCAGAATTCGAGAACAATTGGAAGGCAAAACAGTTGAGATATCTGGATACTTAGCCTCAATCAATACACTTAAAAGAGAAATTCCGTTGACCTGTGTTTGAAGACTGTTTTTGCTAATCTTCAATGTCACAATACTGTCGGAGCCATCATCATTATCCATATTAGATAACATTGAAACTAACTGATCAACACCTTTTTTTGGGAAAATAAAACCATTATCATCAACAGAATCAGGAATATTGCATGGCTCAACAAGGCTACCATACTGCATACTCATTCTATGACCATCTGCGGTAATAATATCCAGTCCCATATTATCTGTTCCGGTAACTGAAAATCTCATCCCTCTTAAAAAGAATCTGTAACTCTCGGCGGCAATTGAAAACTTTGTAGTCTTCATTATATTAAGTAATACCTTCGCATTAATCTTTAATTCGTAAAGTACACCAGTAGTTTCTATGCAAGGAAATAAATCTGCGTCCATCGTAGCCATGTTAGAATCAAACTTACCGGATGAAAGTAACATTTTTTCATTTTTTGTCTCAGCCAGCGTCACATATGCTCCATCTGGAAGTTTTTTCAATATTTCCAAAAGGATTTTTACATTAACAGTTATCTTACCGACTGAAACATCATCACAGAACAAACCTGCCTCAGTAGACATTTGAATTTCGTTATCTGTACAAATCATGCATAACTTATATTTAGGTCCGTCGGCAACCGGATTCTCAACTGGCTTAATTTCAAGCAAAACATTTGTTGTTATTGAAGGCTGTTGTGAAGAACCGCCACTAGAACCTCCTGCCACGCCGGAAATTTGACCTAGAGGCTTTAATAAATCCTCTCTTCCTATGCTACACTTAAACATTAACAATGAACTCCATATAACTTATTTTATTCTGTCAGTTGCAAATTAAGGTTTTCCCAGTCCTCAGTATACTTAGGGTCATGTTCAACATTAATTTTTTTCTTAACCTTATTACATGCATTCATAACAGTGGAATGGTCTTTATTACCAAACTGTTTTCCAAGACTAGGGAAGCTTGTTCCCGTTAAAACTCTAGCTAATGCCATTGCCATCATTCGAGGATAAGCAATCTGATTTGGTCTTGCCGCCGAATCAATGTCAAGAACGCTAATACCATAATACTGAGCTACTACCTGTTTAATATTGTCAACAGTGACCAATTTGGCGTGAACATTTAAAGAATCTTTCAACGCTTCTTTAACAATATCAACTGTTACTTCAAAGTTATTTCTACTATTATTTCCAACTGTTCCCGTTACATAAGCACCGATAGTCTTTATGTGACCTTCAAGAACTCGAACATTTGTCTGAAATTTATTAGCCAGAAAAACTATACTTTGACGATGAAAACGCAAATTCATCTCTTTTATCTTTTCTTCAATAATCTTTTCTCTTGTTTCTTTATCTGGCGGCTCTACCTTAATAACAACACCTGAAGAAATTCTGTTTCTTATTCTGTTGTCAAGTTTTCTCAATTCTGAAGGATGAGTGCTGGCTGCAAAAACAAGCTGTACTTTTGAACAGGCAATTTCATCAAATAAACTAATAAACTCATTCTTTATACTGTCATAGTTCTCCATCTGCTGAATATCGTCAATCAATAATACATCAGCACTTCTATAAAAGGACTTATAGCTATTGTAAATAGCAGCCTTTATTCCACCGTTCTGTCTATATTCTGAAATGGCGTACAGGAAATCCCGGTAGAATTTTTCTAAGGTAACAAGAATAATTTTCTTTTCAGGAAACTTTTTGGTTATTTCATTAGCTATGGCGTTTAAAATGTGGGTTTTACCTAAACCTGAATCACCCCATACAAAAAATGGATTTCTGCTGGATTCTCCCGGATTTTCAGCAACAATTCGACCGTTTGTACACAAATTGAAATTTGTAGGCCCCTCAACGAAATTATCAAAATTCTTATCTTTTTGAATTATTATAGATTTGTAAAAACTAGTATTACGAAACTCTTCCGGTGAATATAATGTCAGCAAAGACTGTGATTTAACCATTTTATCTTCTATTGTTGGTTCTGACTGAATAGACGGGTATTCAGAATTAGTTGGCATCATAATACTACCAACATCAGAAGAAATAACATTCTGTGGCAAAACATCAGCTATATTTACAGAGTTAAGTTCATTATAACTTGCGCCTGCATTAACCTGTCTGAATGAACTTAGAGGCTGTTCATTTTCTTCATTTTTTATATTGTAAGTGGAACTCTCGAAATTATTGGCTGATTGAGCGCTTATAGAATTACTCATTACATTATTATATTGAGACATCCCATTATTAAACTGAGAAAAAGAATTCTCATTATATTTGGAATGTTCACCATAGCTGTTTGGGGCAATTCCTTTAGACATATCAAGTCTAGTCATCTTATTTACGACACTTCCGACGTACATATTCACGTTTTTGACAGCAGAACTAGAATTACCTCCCCTATTATTGATGCTAAATTCTGAATGCACTTCAATAATAACGTTGAAATTTTTATGAGAAACCTCTCTCACAGATTCAACGATAGGATCATAAAATTCATTTAATAACAGCCCTTTAATCATACGATTAGGCACTAAAATTGAAAAGTTATTATCCTGAATAATAACATTTGCCGTTCTCAAAAAAATCTTTAATTTCGGAAGGGATTTATCTAAAGGTAAGGAAAAAAGATAATTTTTTACCTGTTCCCATAATTCTAAACTAGCCAAAACTCATCCCCTTGATTTATTCATTAAAAAAAAGAGTGTTTAGGATACAGCTGACACAACCAATGCACCTCATCCAAGGTAAAATAAGCATAACACTGTATTCACTCAAAGAAAAAAATCGTCAAAAAAGCAGTTTAAAATTATACATCAACAGTCAGTTATCCACAATAAAATCATAATTATTTTAAGCATGTATTTTACTTAACAGCTAACCGAATTATTCACAGATTCCTAAATATAAATGTACCTTCCCCAAAAATCTATACGGCCACCTTACTATAATATTCCACAAATAACCTAAAATAATTATAAATAGACGGCAATTATCATATACCCAATTTTATTTCTTTATGTCACCATTCTAAAGAAAACGTTTTTTTTAAATTAGTTAATTTTGATCAATTTCTATGCTTGACTAGTAAAAACTAACTCTATATAATCACGCAACAAAAAATAATTATTTTGTTGTGGTTAATTAACCTGATTTCATGGGAGTTTAATATGAAACGTACATTTCAGCCTTCAGTTTTGAAGCGTAAACGTACCCACGGTTTCCGTAATCGTATGAAGACCGCTGATGGTCGTAAGGTACTTTCTCGTCGTCGTGCAAAAGGTCGTGCTCGTTTAACAACTGTTAATGACTAAAGAGAATTTTCCTCGGGAGTTTAGGTTACTAACTCCCGAAAACTTCAATAATGTATTCAAAGATCCTATAAGAGCAGGATCGCCTTATATTACCGTTCTTGCAAAAAATTCCGACCTAAATTTTCCAAGATTGGGCATGATTGTTCCTAAAAAGGCTTTGAAAAGAGCTGTTTGGCGAAACAGAATAAAAAGACTAATCAGAGAAAATTTCAGAAAATCCTGTAGAGTAAATTTAGAAAATTTAGATTATGTGTGTATAGTGAAATCTGACATACAAAAATTAACTAATCAGGAAGTTTCTAAATTAATTACCAAATTATGGAAAAAAATCTCAATACACTCCAAAAAATAGGATGTTTTCTGATTACTTTGTATCAAAAAACCCTTAGTCATGTAATCGGCAGACAATGCAGATTTTACCCATCATGTTCTGAGTACACCAAACAGGCAATAATAAAACACGGTTTTTTTCTGGGTTGTATATTAGGAGCTTACAGAATTATACGATGTAATCCTTTGTGCAAAGGCGGGTTTGATCCTGTACCAGAAAAAATTTTTAATTTTCCAAAATCTAGTAACAAAAAGTAAAAATATGCACGCACAACGTAATACTGCTTTTATGTTTTTTCTGATTCTGTCAATTGTAGCCGTTTACACATATACTAGTGACAAAGCAGAAGAAAACAAAACCAGTAACCAACAGATAGAAGTATCTTCAGGAACCAAAATTTCTGATGATAATAGTGACTATAGTCCTGAAAAACTTATTAACATAGAAACAGATCTTCACTCACTTGATATATCCCTTAAGGGAGGCGACATAATTAGGGGAGATTTGAAAGATCAAAAACAGGAAATTAATACAGATGAGAACTTTCATCTTTTAAGAATCACCCCGGATTACAAGTATTACGTCACAAGTGATATCATCGTTAATCAAAATAATTTAAGACCTGAATACACAGCTTCCGGCAGAATTTTTAAATTAAATCCTAATCCGGATATTGACTGTGCGAATATTAATGATGAAAGCAAGCTCGCCAAACTAGAAGTCCCTTTATCGTATACAGACAGTAATGGAACTGTATATACAAAAACTTTTACTTTTACCCAATGTAAACATATTATTTCTGTAACCCATGTAATTAACAACATTAGTAACGACATCAGTGTATCTCTTGAATCAAAGCTTATTCAAAGTATAAATGCACCGGCCAATGATTCAAGCACCATTATGGCTTCTGCTTACAGGGGATCCGCATATTCAACAGCAAAAAACAAATATGAAAAGATATCCTTTGAAGATATTGCTGATGAAACCTCTAGAAAAGATGTGGCGAATACTAAAGGCGGATGGGTCAGTATGATTCAACATTACTTTGCTACTGCATGGATTGGAACTGACAGTGACAACACCATTTTCACACAAAGTGATGATAACAAATCCACAGCTATTATCGGTATAAAAACAACCCCAATTAGTGTAACTGCAGGTCCTGACAGTTCAATAAAAATTCCTAATACTCTTTGGATAGGTCCTAAAATTCAGTCAGAAATGACTCAGGCTGCGCAGTACTTGAATTTAACAGTCGACTACGGCTGGTTATCTGTAATTTCGGAATTTTTATTCAAAATTCTAAATTTTATTCATAGTATTGTGAATAACTGGGGAGTATCAATTATCATTCTTACACTGCTGGTAAGAGGTTTAATGTACCCTCTCACCAAAAAACAGTATGTAAGTATGGCTAAGATGAGACAATTAACTCCAAAACTTCAGGCTATTAAAGAAAAATATGCCAATGATCGTCAAAAACTCAGCGAAGAAACCATGCGTCTTTACGCAAGCGAGCATGTTAATCCACTTGGAGGCTGTTTACCGATTCTTATTCAAATGCCGATATTCATTGCCTTATATTGGACTTTAATGGAATCAACCGAACTCAGACATTCACCATTCATTTTCTGGATTCATGACTTATCGGTAATGGATCCATACTACGTTTTACCACTGCTTTATGGTATAACAATGTTCATCATCCAGAGAGCATCCATGAGTACGATGACAGACCCTACTCAAAAGAAGGTTATGACTGTCATGACTGTGGTATTCACCTTCATGTTCTGTACCTTCCCTGCAGGTTTAACTCTGTACTGGCTTGTTTCAAATATTGTAACTTTAGTTCAGCAGACCATAATTTACAAACACCTTGAAAAGCATGGTTTAAGGGAAAAGACCCCAAAGAAAAAATAGTTTTTCTTTAAATTTAACTCTTTTATAAACAAAAAGCCTCTGATAATATAAAGTCAGAGGTTTTTTTATAGGATTTTTTATGAATATTGAAACAATTGCAGCTATTGCTACGTCTCCGGGTAAAGGAGGTATAGGTGTTATTCGGGTTGCCGGTCCAAAAGCATCCGAAGCTTGTAAAAAACTAACTGGCAGATTAACAACTGATCATGTTGCAACCTACCTAAAGTTCAAGGGCTTTAACAATGAAATTCTAGATGAAGGAATAACCATTTTCTTTAAAGGTCCACATAGTTTTACCGGGGATGATATTGTTGAGTTTCAGTGTCATGGCGGACCTGTAATTATGGATTTAATACTGAAGGAAGTACTATCCATAGAAGGAATAAGACAGGCAGGACCAGGAGAATTTAGTAAACGAGCATTCCTAAATGGAAAAATAGATCTCACACAGGCTGAAGCTATTATAGATCTTATAAATGCCAGTAGTACAACTGCAGCATTGAGTGCAACTAGATCTCTTCAAGGATGTTTTTCTCAAAAAATTAATGAAATAAATGATGAGCTAATACATCTCCGTACTTATGTAGAAGCAACAATTGACTTTCCAGATGAAAGCATAGATTTTATAAATGATGGTCAGGTTAAGGAACAACTTAACGTTATACAAAATCATCTGACGAAAATATTAAAGGAGGCTGAACAAGGGGTTATTCTTCAGGAAGGAATGAAGATAGTTATCGCAGGTAAACCAAATGCCGGAAAATCTTCATTATTAAACGCCCTGTGTGGAAAGAATCTGGCAATTGTAACAGACATTGAAGGAACAACCAGGGATGTTATTCATGAAAATATTGATATCGATGGTTTACCACTGCACATAGTTGATACCGCAGGCCTGCGTTCACACACCTCAGACATCATCGAACAAATAGGCATTTCTAGAGCCTGGGAAGAAATTAATAATGCAAACAGAATACTTTTTGTTTACGACGTATCGAGGACTGATGATGCTGAACAATTAACTCAATTTATCGATATTAGAAATAAGACAGGAAATTCCGTTCCTTTTACCATCATATGCAATAAAATTGATTTAGTTGGACGCTCACCAGAGCTTCCAAATGAATTATCAGCTTATACACAAATACCTTTGTGTGCAAAAACAGGACAGGGATTAAATGAATTAAAAGACCACCTTAAACAGTGTATAGGTTATACCAACACCACTGAAGGTCTTTTTTCAGCAAGACGCCGTCATTTGCAGGCAATAGAAAAAGCCCAGAACTGCATTAATACAGCCCTTGAACTCATTAATAACAGTTCAGCTTTTGAATTATGTGCAGAAGAACTTCGTAATGCTCAAAATTATCTTGGAGAAATACTCGGAAGATTCACTGCTGATGATTTATTAGGAAAGATATTTAATACTTTTTGTGTAGGAAAATAATATTTCTTATCGACGGAAAACTGTGTCATTGGATTCCGTACCATTGGTCATATAAACCTTTATGTATTCAAATGCCCCTCGTATTTTTCAAATATCGAGAGGCATTTACTTTAGCAATATTGACTTGTGGAAGAAATATGAGTAATTACTTCATAATTCTGCCTAGCATATCTTTTACACTCTTTTGCCACGCTTTATTTAATGCAGCAACTACAGCTTCGTAATCATTATTGGAAAGATTTTCCTCTACGTGGATTGTTCCTATCAACTGTTCATTATTAAAGTTGAATCTATAATCATAATCAACAACAGCTACGCTGCTTTTTATAACTTCAAAATTATTTAAACTAATTTGGAGTTCACCGGATTTTTTATTTTCAATAACTTCACTATGAGGCATTATGCACCATGATTTCAGATTGGAGCGCAAGTTTTTAACTAAAGAAACATTGACAAGATACTCCAAGTCATCCACCCATCTATTCTGGTTTGTATATATTACTTCATGTTCATTAACTCTGTATACAATGGACTTCGTATTTAAATATTCTGGAATTTTTACCCTTTTAACAAGCAATAAATTATCATTTTTACCACATTCCGCTCCAATAAAATACGTATCAGAATCTAAACTGTAATATCTAATATTGTTTGAACTGCTACAACCAAATAATACAGGCATCATAATTAACAACAATAATTTATAGAAATTTTTCATCTTTACTCCCTATTATTTCTGTTTTACGACAGGCTTTGGATCATCCTTCTCGTAAGAGAAAATCAAAGAGTTTGACTTTTCATCAATCTTACGAACAATAGGTTTTATTGAATTCATTGTTTCATTGAGTGACTTAATACTCTTCTGTAGATCCTGATATATAGCTGAGTCTGAATTATATGAATTCAGTGTATTCTGTAATGTCTTCAGTGTAGATAACATTTCAGCAGAAATATCCTCCTTTTGTAATTTTTCTACAATAATATTTATGTTTTTACTAATCTCTGACAGATTTTCTGCTGTCTTATTGTAGTTATTCAAAAGGTTATTGATATTATCTACAACCTCGTCAACCTTAATCTTACTGAGATTGTGTGCAAACGTAGATATATCATTCTGAATAGTGCTCAAATCAATCTCTTTAGAAGGAATAACAACGTATTCATCAAAATATTTGATGTCAACTTGCTTTTCCTTTTCTGTTTTATCTTCATAAAGGCTAATCATATTTCGTTGAGTCAAAACATTCATCATTTCGATGGTAGCTGTTAAATTCTTATTTTTTATCAGATTAATAATATCTTCTCGAAGCTCTTTTACAGTTCTACTCTGATTTTGTTCAAAACGCTGCATTTGAATGCTTATTAAAAGAGCTGATTTATCCAGTTTGTCATAAAATAATTCAAAATCGTTTTTAAAATAAGGAACTTCTTTAACAATCCCCACCTGAACACCACTGTAATAAACAGGAGAACCTTTAACTAAACCTTTTGGGGGCTTATTTAATAACACTATAAAATCAACAGTTTTTTCACTGTCATATGTATTGGAAATATCATCATAATTGTCATAAAGAGTATATGTCTGACCTGATGAAGCTCTAGTCAAATAATACCCTGTTCCTAAATTTGGGGTATCAAAACTAATCCCTCCGCTAATTATACTTTCCAAAGAATCTGTATTTATATGAAATCCCTCAGCCCCCATTGTTACTGATATCCCGCTGGAAATCCAAAACCTAGACTGGTTAGTAACAATTTTATTAAACGGAGGATTAATTACAATGCTGTATACAAGATTATGATTATTAAAATCATAATCTGCAGTGATTACCATTCCTGCGTCCATCCCTTTGAATCTTACAGTGTCACCTACTGTAATTTTCTTATTTGATTTTGATACAAGGGATAACACCAAACCGTCGGCATTCATATTAGCCGGAGGATCATCAAGAACAGTAAATTTGTTTGCAAGCTTGGTCGAAGAACCTGGTGCTAATTCTATGTAATATCCTGAAAGAATAGTACTCAAGCCACTCACACCTTTCCTATCAACTCGTGGTTTTTCAATCCAGAACTTGGTATCTTCATTTAATAAGTACTCAGTATCTTCATTCATCTGAACCAAAGCAATTACACTTTTCAGATCACTTGCCAAACTAATTGATTTTACTTTACCAATTTCAACGCTTCTTGCCTTAATAGCTGTCTTACCAGCCTCTATACCATCAGCAGAGGTTAATATCAAAGTTATCATCGGTCCTTTATCAAAATGTACCGAATAAACAAGTGATGCGGCTATACAAACGGCAATAACCGGGACAAACCAAATAAATGAATAAAACTTTTCTTTTTTTATCATTATGGATTTAGCCATTGCTTACTGTGACTCCATATATAAATTTATTACTTTTCCATAATAGTTTCGGATTAAACTGTTTGGCTGCAAGGATAGTTAAAATAACAACCGAACCAAAGGAAATCATAGCCACCCCTGGTTCAATAATCATAACATTACCTATTCTCACAATAGAAACCATCACTGCAACTACAAAAACATCCACCATAGACCATTTGCCAATGAACTCTACTATTCTGAACAATACGCCTAAATATCTGCTTTTCTTTGCCCTTTTTGGCGATTTTATAATGAAACAAAGGTATAAAAGAGCTATTATTTTCAAAATAGGAATACATATACTAGCTATAAATATAATACCTGAAACAAAATATGAGCCCATTTTCCACAAAACAATAACACCTTCTATAATGGTAGAAGCTTCCCCACTCCCCATATATACTGTTATCATCATTGGATAAATGTTTGCAGGAATATAGATAGCCATAGCAGCAATAAGAAAAGCCAAGCATCTCTGCACACTTGTATTACTATTATCAGTTATATCTTTACCACAGCGCGGACACTCCGAATAAACCGTCTTATCCACAATATTTTCGCATACAGGACATAAATAAAAATTCTGATTAATAGCTGGAATACCGCTTTTTATAGGCCGGGTTAATTTTACCTTATCAAAAAAGAAATCCCACATTATATGTATGTGAAAACGACTAATAGCTAATAAAAAAAACAAAGCAAAAATTATATAAGACCAAAATCCACTTTCATAAACAACGTCTACAAGATTAACAAGTTTAATTAAACTTACCAAAACACCTACAACAAAGACATCAACCATACTCCAGTCTTTGCAAAAAGAAAATAATCTAAGAATTTTTCCAGCAAACCTGTTCCTGTACTTTAGAAGAAAGGAAACATCACAGATTATTATGCAACCGAGAGCTACCAGAGGAAACATCTGCATAAACAGAAATATTAGCCATCCCGCAAACCCCAGGTCATCATTATTAAGAATTGTTGTATAATCCAGAACCATCATGGAATTAGACAGACCTGAGAAATTAATGCTTAAAAAAGGAAGAAAATCAGTGGTAATAAGCATTACTAGAGCACTAATTGCATAACAGAAAGAATAAACTATAGGCATGGGATGATAATGATGCAGAACAAAACCGCATCGAGGACATACTCCAACCTTAAAACCTTTATCAACAGGTACATCAAGAACTAAATCACACTGTTCACAGATTATCTGTTTTTCTATTTTCACAATTCTTACCAGTAAATATCTGCTGTTTAAAAGTAAAAAAACAACATTGTTAATGACAGTTAAAATGCCGAAACAAACTTTCGCACACCAAAAAACAAACAAAATTATTTAAAAATACGTATACAGTAATATGTCCTCGCCATATTAGAAGACCGATATTAAAATTAAAAGTTATGTAAGATATAATTCTGAATGCTTCTAGAATAAAAGACTTCCCCGAAAAAGTCTTTTGTACAAAAATTAACGTTTCATAATTATATCTAATACATCTTTTATAGAGTAGCTATTTATATAAAAGGTAACAAAAAACATGATAATTGATATTTTTTGTAAAGTAATCGATAACTACGGCGATATCGGTGTATGTTGGCGGTTAACAAGAGAACTTACAGACCTTAATAAAAGCGTGAATTTATATGTCGATGACTTAAATGCTTTCAAAAAAATTAATAACAGTATCAATCCAGACAAGGAAGTCCAAAATATTAATTACAACAATAAGACCATTCACGTTATTCATTGGAATAAAACAAATAAAGAATATTCACCTGGTGATATGGTAATTGAAGCCTTTGCCTGTAATTTAGATAAAAACTGTACAGAACAACTGACAGAAAAAAACATATGGATAAACCTGGAATATCTGAGTGCAGAAAACTGGGTTGAAGATTGTCATCAACTGCCTTCTTTACAGAACAATAATCTAAAAAAATACTTTTTTTTCCCGGGTTTTACGGAAAAAACAGGAGGTTTGAACTTTAATACTTTTCTAAAGCAATATGATAAAAACGTCTGTCGTCAGATAGTATTAAATTATTTAAAGCTTTCATCTGATTTAGGGAACAAATTTTGGTTCTTTCTATTCTGTTATGAAAACACTAATATTAAGACTCTTTTAGAACAGATCCTAAAACATCATCCAGAAGGAGTTCTTTTACTGCCTGAAAGTCTGATATCCAATTATCTTCACGTAAATAACATAATAGAAGATATTAAACAAAAATATCCTAAAGCAACCTTCATCGAATTTTCAATGATACCACAGGAATATTTCGACATTATCATAAAATCAACAGATCTCAATATCGTCCGAGGTGAAGATTCAATAACTCAAGCAATTCTTGCAGGTGTACCTTTTATTTGGCATATATACGAACAGGAAGAAAACGTTCATATAGAAAAGCTAAAGGCTATGATAGAAAAATTTGAAAAATTTTTACCTGAAGAAACAAAAGAAATATATAAGGATACTTTAATTTGTTTTAATGAAAAAAATATAAGTAACAATATACTTTGTGCAAAATTTGATGATTTTATGCTAGAATACACTAAAATTAGCGAAGCCACATCAAAATGGTCGGCTTACTTATATTCAAATAAAAGTCTAGGAACAAATTTGATTCGTTTCTACGAAAATTTGACCAAAACTAGAAAATCATAAATCATTCATATAAGGTATTTTATTACATGAAAACAGCTCAGGAAATTCGTGCTGGCAACGTTGTTATTATCAACAACAACCCAATGGTTGTTTTAAAAACTGAATTCAACAAATCAGGTCGTAACGCTGCCGTTGTAAAAATGAAGTTAAAGAATCTTTTAAGTGAAGGCGGTACAGAAACCGTATTTAAGGCTGATGAAAAAATGGAAGACGTCATCCTTGAACATAAGACCTGTACTTATTCTTACTACAGCGATCCAATGTACGTATTCATGGATGAAGAATACAATCAGTACGAAATCGAAAAGGAATATATCGGTGATGCAGTAAATTACATCGTTGATGGTATGACCGACGAATGCACCGTAACTTTCTACAACGGTAAAGCAATCAGCCTTGAATTACCAATCACCATCGTCAGAGAAGTTGAATACACTGAACCTTCAGTTCGTGGCGATACATCTGGTAAAGTAACAAAGCCAGCACGTTTAGCTGGTACTGGCTATGAAATCAGTGTTGCTGACTTTGTTAAGACAGGCGACAAAATTGAAATCGATACCCGCACTAACGAATTCAAAAAGCGCGTTTAATAAATAATATTTACAACAAAAAAAGCATGGTAGTATAACCCCATGCTTTTTTTTTACACAAATTATCTATTGATACGTGTTTTACCGTTTTACCTAAGGTCAATGGTTTACCGTAAATACTGTTTTTACTTTGTTGCTGAGTCATAATAACGTTCGATAAGTCTGCTCTGTATTACAACAACCTTCTATAGCTATAGCAAGCAGTGATTTCCCAAAATTCATTATTATTTATTTTTATATCTCTACAGATGTATCCTAACGTCCATACTTTTTAAACACCGGACTATTTTGAAATAAAATATTTTTTTTATATCGAGTTAAATCTAGCTTTAACGAAAAACTTAAAATTCATATATCAATTTTTAATGGTTCGCAGATTACATGCTATTCATCAGAATATATCTTACAAAATAGACAGCATAAATAAAGTTGCAAAACTAACTACATAATATAGCATTCTGAATTATCAAAGAGTCTAGCACTAAAGATAATCCAAATACCACCTGTGACTAACTATGAAAAGCAATAACAAAAAAATCACAGAATCATAAATAACAATATGTCATATAAACATCTACATTTTGCAATTATTATCAATGATAATCTAGCCACAGACAATACACTCCAGATATTTAAAAATAAAGCATAATTAGCTTTTAATAAAGATGATTATTTACCATGAAAAAACAAACGTGCTTCTAACTTCAACAAAAAAATTATTCTCTAATAATTACCCACAACAATCATTTTAAATAAAAAAAATACAAAAAAGAAAAAGTTATCCCTACAATTACCAAGGTTTACCACATATTTAAACTTTGGTTCTACACAAAACAACACACTAAAACTGTAAAAAAATACTTACAAACACATAAACTAATTACTAACAGAAAATTGTTAAAAAAATTAACACAAAACATCAGCGAACAAATATATAATACACACTATTATTAACATGATAACAATTCAATATTTTACAAAAAATACAATAAAACAATTGAAAAAACGAGATTTTTAAAAAATTATCACATTGTTAATAAACATATTATCAACAGAAAAATCAACGCTATACATAAAACTAATATAAACATGAGGATAAACTGAAAGAGAAAGATAACAACTAAAAAACAAACAAAATAATAAACAAAATTCCATCACAAAATTAGTAATCTATGAAGCTAAAATTAAACAGAACAAAAGCATTGAAAAATAAAGATTTTTTTTAGATATCCACACAAAAAAGAAAACAATAAAAAGAAAAAGAAAAAATTAATTAATAAAAAAAATAAAAAAAAATAAAGACAATCGAAAACAATCAAATGACTAAAAAATAAAAAAACATTAAAATGCTCGAAAAAAATAATGAGGTCTGACTATGTACTATCATGAAACTTTTGACGTTATAGTAGTTGGCGGAGGACATGCCGGCATAGAAGCTTGTACTGCAAGTGCAAGAATGGGATTAAAAACATTACTACTAACACACAATTTAGAAACACTAGGTCAAATGTCATGTAATCCAGCATTTGGTGGACTAGGAAAAGGACATCTCATAAAAGAAATAGATGCTTTAGGGGGAGTAACAGGACGGGCTGTAGACCTTGCTGGGATACAGTTCAGAACTTTAAATTCTTCAAAAGGACCAGCAGTCAGAGCAACAAGAGCGCAAACAGACAGAGTTCTCTATAAAAAAGAAATAAGAAAAATTTTAGAAAACTACCCTAACCTATATTTATTCCAACAGCCATGTACTGATTTATTAATGGACGGTGATACCGTCGCAGGTGTAGTTACACAAGCAAACATAAAAATCAAATCAAAAGCAGTGGTTCTATGTAATGGAACATTCCTAAACGGGTTAATACATATTGGTCTTGAGCATTACTCAGGAGGAAGAGCTGGAGATTCAGCAAGTATTGCTTTAGCTAACAGACTTCATGAACTAAATCTTAGAATGGGAAGACTGAAAACAGGTACACCGTGCAGAATAGATAAACGTTCTGTAAATTTTGAAAAAATGCAAAAACAGTTACCGGATCAGGATATACCAGTATTTTCATATTTAAGCAAACCTGAGGATCATCCGCAACAGGTATGCTGTTACATTACTCATACAAATGAAAAGACTCATGAAATAATTAGAAACAATCTAGACAGAAGCCCATTATATTCAGGAATTATTCATAGTATAGGACCAAGATACTGTCCTTCAATAGAAGATAAAATAATGAGATATCCTGACAAAAATTCACATCAAATATTTATAGAACCAGAAAGTCTATATACTAACGAGCTTTATCCAAATGGAATCTCCACCAGTCTGCCTTTTGATGTTCAGGTCGAAATGGTACATTCAATGGCTGGTTTAGAAAATGCTGTATTAATGAGACCAGCGTATGCAATAGAGTATGATTTCTTTGATCCTAGAGATTTAAAAGAAAACATGGAAAACAAGTATATAAAGAATCTCTTTTTTGCAGGACAGATAAACGGAACAACCGGATATGAAGAAGCTGCAGCTCAAGGAATGTTAGCAGGTATTAATGCTGGCCTTAGAGTACAAGGCAAGGAAGGATGGTGTCCAAAAAGAGACGAAGCATATATCGGTGTCTTAATGGATGATTTATGTACATTAGGAACAAATGAACCATACAGAATGTTTACAAGTAGGGCTGAATACAGACTTCTGCTAAGAGAAGACAATGCCGATATCAGACTTACGCCTAAAGGAAGAGAATTAGGCTTAGTAGATGATGTAAGATGGAAATTCTTCCAAGAAAAAATGGATAGTATTGAAAAAGAAAAACAAAGACTAAAGGATACCTGGATTGGACCTAATAATGTAATAGCAAATAAACTTAATAAAATTTTAAATGCTCCGATCAGTAAGGAACAATCTTTGTTAGAAGTATTAAGACGGCCGGAAATTACTTTCGATAATTTAATGAGTACAGCTGAACTAGAACCTATTGCAAAAACCAAACAGGCATCGCAACAGGTTGAAATTCAAGTTAAATACCAAGGATATATTGAACATCAGCAAGATGAAATTGATAAGCAGAAAAAGAATGAAAATACTTATCTGCCTTTGAATTTTGATTACAATAATATTCCAGGATTATCAAAAGAAGTTATTTTTAAACTTAATGATTTCAAACCTGAAACCATAGGTAAAGCATCAAGAATCTCCGGCATCACACCAGCTGCAATTTCTATTCTGCTAGTTCACCTGAAAAAGTTGGGTTTGCTTGGAATAAAAGAAAAAAATGACTGATTTAATAGAAAAACTTAATCACGAGTTATTTAATATAGATCTTAATCTGCCAGAAAAAACAAAAATTAAACTAATAAATTTTATTTTATTAATGGATAAATGGAATAAGACCTATAATTTAACTTCTATAAGAAACGTAGATCAGATGGTTAATAAACATCTGATAGATTCTCTTGTTGTTTCCAAATACCTAAAAGGTGGTAATTACATAGACGTAGGAACAGGCCCTGGATTACCAGGAATTCCTTTGGCTTTAGCTAATCCAGATAAAACTTTCTTTTTGATGGACAGTCAAACAAAAAGAATAAATTTTATTAAACAAGTCAAAAGAGAATTAGATATAAAAAATATACACCCTATTTTAGGACGATGTGAAAACTTTGATAAAAGTCAATATAATAATATCAGCTTTGATGGTATACTTAGCCGAGCTTTCGCGTCCCTAGAAGATATGCTTAGATTATGCGAAAACATCTGCTCAGATAATACTTTGTTTTTTGCTTTAAAAGGTCAGCTGGATGAGGAAGAGTTAGCTAGTGTAAATGGGCAGTATAAAATAATAAAAACAATTAGACTTGAAGTACCAAAAGATCTAGGTGATAGACACTTGATTATTGTAGGAAAAAATAATGGCTAAAATTATCGCTTTTGCTAATCAAAAAGGAGGAGTTGGTAAAACTACCACATGCGTAAATCTTTCAGCATCCCTGGCAACTCAGAAAAAAGTTTTACTTGTAGATATAGATCCTCAAGGAAATGCCACTATGGCCAGTGGTATCTCTAAATTTGATATAACTAAGAATGTTTATAATATCCTTATGGATGGTTCTAAAGCTGAGAATGAAATTATTACTCAGACATCAGGTGGCTATCATATAATACCTACCAACAGTGATCTTACTGCCGCTGAAGTTGGTTTAATGAATTTTTATGCTAGAGAAAGCCGTTTAAGTAAAGCATTAGAAGAAATCAGAGATAGATACGATTACATTTTTATTGATTGTCCTCCGGCCCTAAATCTACTAACTGTTAATGCTCTTTGTGCTGCTGATTCTATTATTGTTCCTATGCAATGCGAATATTTTTCTTTGGAAGGTTTATCTGATCTTACAGACACCATTAGACAGATTAAGGAAAACATCAATAGTAAACTTCAGATAGAAGGTATTTTAAGAACAATGTTTGATGGCAGAGCAAGACTTGCCAGTGACGTTTCTGAAGATCTAAAAAAACATTTTAAAGACAAGGTATATAAGACAATTATCCCAAGAAATATTAAATTAGCTGAAGCTCCAAGTTACAGTAAACCAGCTCTTTATTATGATAAATCTTGTTTAGGAACTAAAGCTTATTTAGCTTTAGCTGGTGAAATCCTTCAAAAGGAAAAGGAAGCAGAAGCTACCGAAAATAACGGTTAATTTTTATTAATTAGGAATTTAAAAATGGCACTTGGTAAAGGACTTGATTCTTTATTACAGAATAATAACAGAACAATATCAGACAAGACATACAGTCCTAATGAATTAAAATTTATTGATACTGATAAATTACAAAGAGGTGTTTATCAGCCAAGAAGAGATTTAGATATTGATTCGCTTCAGGAGTTATCTGAGTCCATTAAACATCAGGGGGTTATTCAACCGATTGTTATCAGAATGATTGGGGATGATACCTTTGAGATTATCGCTGGTGAAAGAAGATGGCAAGCCGCGAAAATGGCAGGTTTGACAAAAGTTCCATGTATATTGAAGGAACTTAGTGATAAAGATGCCATGGTTATTTCTCTTATAGAGAATATTCAGCGTGAAGATCTTAATATTATGGAAGAAGCCGAGGGGATTAACAGGCTGGTTTCAGAATTGCAGTTAACTCATGAAGCTGTAGCTGATATTTTAGGAAAGTCACGTTCATCTATTTCAAATTTGCTTAGATTGAATGCTTTGACCGACAAGGTAAAAGATTTTTTAAGAGCAGGTGATTTGGATATGGGGCATGCCAGAGCTTTGCTTTCCCTTGAAGGTAATGTTCAGGAACAAACTGCTGTTATGGTTGTTCAAAAGGCATTGACCGTAAGAGAAACAGAGAAAATAGTCAAAGATATATTAAATCCGAAAGAAAAAAAGGAGAAGCAGCCTGATACTGATTTTGAAAATTTATGTCAGCGAGTTTCTGAGCGTTTTTCAGATTTGAATGTCAAGTGTATAAGCTCTGGAAATAATAAAGGTAAACTTGTACTTTCATACAAGAACGAAGAAGAACTTAACCGGATTAAAAATTTAATAGGTATCTAATCAGAAAAACTGAAGGTGTATTTCTTGGAACCCCGTTGTTAATTTTGTGATTAATAACGGGGTTTTGTTATGAAGTAAAATATGAATTGATATTTTTATTGTAGATAATTGATTGTAAAAAAAAACAATAAAACATGGTATCTCTAAAGATTAGGCTGAAAACATTTTTTTTATAATCATAATGTTGCGTTATTTCATTTGTAATTGCTTTTTTTGATAATTTGAACTAAATTATACCCTATATATATAGCATTCCACGTTTTTCTTGATTTGGATTTAGAAAAAAGCTGTATATAAAGTGATTCATTCTAGTTAAAAAGATACTTCAAAAGTATGTGCAACGATAAATGTCCTATTTTTATAAAATATAAAATAAGATATTTATCGGGGTCTTATAAAATTTTATCCAGTGTTTATTAGGATTTTATAATACATATATGTTATGTTTTTTTGTCTAGCTTAAAATATTATTTTTCTTTAGTTGATAAAAAAAATAATTTTTAACATGGCATAATTTTTGAATATCTTGTTTAAATATCGTAAACAGGAATAGAATATGGCGAATGAAGAAGCACAAAAGTCAAACGATACTGGAATATCCGAATATATCAATCATCATTTGAAATTTTTACAGGTAGATCTAACTGATTTTAAGGTCCTTAACAGTAAAAAAGTTACCAGTGTTAATGAGTATAACGTTTGCCTAGCAAAAGATACAGTAGATAATTGCTTGAAGACAAATAATGCAACAGATTGCTACTTGTCTGATTTAGGGCAAAAGACATGTGTTCCTTATGAATCAAAAGAAAGCAGTTCCCAGTTAGTTAATTTTAATATTATAAATCTAGATTCAGCAGTAATATCCACTTCTTTAGGTTTCCTTTGTTTATTGCTATTGTTTATTGCTACTCGTGCTATTAAAAAAACAGCAATAGATTCTGTTCCTAGTAAATTTCTCACTTTTATTGAGATGATCGTAGAATTTGTAAATAACACTGTAAAAGATATATTTCAAATTGAAAACAAGTGGATAGCTCCATTGTCTATTACTGTGTTTTTGTGGGTTTTCTCCATGAATTTGCTGGATTTGATTCCGGTGGATCTTATTCCTGATATTTGTAAGAGTATGGGAATACCATATGTCAGGTTAGTTCCTTCTGCGGATGTAAATATAACTATGGCTATGTCTGTTTCCATTTTTATATTGATATTTGTTTATACATTCAAATACAAGGGGGTAAAAGGTTTTGTTAAAGACTATGCTTTGCATCCGTTTAACTCCTGGATTTTTGCTCCGGTAAATATTTTCCTTGAAGGTGTATCTTTGCTGGCCAAGCCGGTTTCATTAGGATTACGACTTTTTGGTAATATGTATGCAGGTGAAACAATATTCATTTTGCTTACTATCTTCTTTTCTTTTGCACCTTCATCCGACTCTCTATCAATGCTGATTGCATTCAATACTGTGATCGCTTGTACTGCATTTCTGATTGGATATAAAGCCCCGGTAGGCATTAGTAAAACAATAGTTAAGCTTACATCTTTCCTGATATTGGGATTATCTGTAATTGAATGTCTGCTAGAATACAATGACAGTTCGTTGTTTTCATCTGAAAACTTGAATTATTTATATATGACCACTATGGGGGCTAGTTTGCCGTTGCTTGTTGCTGCTTTATTAAGTTATAAGACAAACAAAGGTATTTTCTATTCCTTGATTTCTGTTGTCGCAGTGGTATTTACAATGGGATTAGGGTACATATTAGGCAATGAATTGCTATTGGGTGCGATTATTGGAGTTATGCTTAATCTTGTGTGGGCTTTGTTTCACATTTTGATAATATTTCTCCAGGCATTTATATTCATGGTTTTGACAATTGTATATCTGGCTTCAGCAAGTACAGCTGAAGAGTAGTATGGAGATAAAATAATGGATTTTATTTATATTGCGGCAGGATTAATGTTCGGCATGGCGGCAGTAGGTGCTTCAATTGGCATTGGTATTCTTGGTGGAAAATTTCTTGAAGGCGCAGCCAGACAGCCAGATTTAACCAGTTCTCTTAGAACCCAGTTCTTCATTGTTATGGGATTGGTTGATGCTATTCCTATGATTGCAACTGGTTTAGGTTTGTATTTGATTTTTGCTGTAGCTAAATAATAAGAGTTATAAGGGGTTGTTATGGAATATATATATATTGCAGCAGGATTAATGTTCGGTATGGCAGCTGTTGGCGCTTCTATCGGCATTGGTATTCTCGGTGGTAAGTTTCTTGAAGGTGCCGCTAGACAGCCTGATTTAACTAGTTCTCTTAGAACTCAGTTTTTTATTGTTATGGGATTAGTTGATGCTATTCCTATGATTGCGACAGGTTTGGGCTTGTATTTGATTTTTGCTGTAGCCAAATAATTTTCTTGGCTGTTTTGTATCTATTTTAGGGGCACATTATGGATATTAATATGGGTTTCATTGTGCAGATGATTGCATTTTTAATATTTGTAACAATCTGTAAAATCTGCATATGGCCTGTAATTTTGGATAGAATTACTGAAAGGCAGAAGGAAATCAAAAAGAGTCTGGATAAAGCCAGAGAAGCTATACAGCAGATTGAAGTATCCAAGCTGCAGGCTAACGATATCATTAATAATGCAAAGCAACAAGCTTCTGAAATTGTTGATGATGCAAAAAAAAGAAAGGATCAGATAATTGATCAGGCTACATCCGAAGCGAAGGTAGAAAAAGAGAAAATTATCAATACAGCCAGTGCTGAAATTGAAAGTGAAAAGAACAGAGCAAAAGAAGAATTAAGAAAAAGTATTTCCGATCTTGTTGTGATGAGCTCTGAAAAGATTATGCAGAAGAAAATAAATGCAGATTCTGATAATGCTCTTATAGATGATATTCTGAAGCAATTATAATTATTCAAGGAGTCGTTATGTCTGAATATGCAACAGTTGCTAGACCTTATGCAAGGGCTGCTTTTTCTTACGCGACAGAGCATCAATGTTTGGATAATTGGCTAAATTTTTTATCCTTGCTCAGCCTGGTAAAGAAGTCATCGGATATTTTATCTTCTGCAAACTGTTTTTCTAACGAGTACAAACTTAACTTTGTAAAGACAGTTTTACAAGGGTACTATGATGAAAAACAGATTAATTTTATTAGATTATTAATGGAAAACAGTCGTCTTGAAGCTGTTGATGATATTTTTGAATTATATAGTTCAATGTATGAAGATTATCATAATATTGCTGAGGCGGAGGTTATATCAGCCCACAAGCTTACTTCTGAAAATTTAGAAAAAATCAGAAAGAAACTTGAGAGCAGATATTCAAAGAAGATAAAGATTAACAATCAGGTAGATCCGTCTATTATCGGTGGTTTAATTATAAAAGTCGACAACAGGGTAATAGATGCAAGTATCAGTGGAAAGCTGGAAAAACTTTCTCACTCATTGGTATCATAAAAAGGAATTTAAGTATGCAACTGAATTCTACAGAAATTGCTGATTTAATAAAAAAGAGAATCGAGCAGTTTGACGTTGGTACGGAAGCTAAAGCCGAAGGTACTATAGTTTCTGTGTCAGATGGTATTGTAAGAATACACGGTTTAACAGATGTTATGCAGGGGGAAATGATAGAATTCCCTGATAACAGATACGGTTTGGCATTGAATTTGGAAAGAGATTCTGTAGGTGCCATAGTGATGGGACCGTATACAGACATTAAGGAAGGTCAAAAGGTAAAGTGTACCGGCAGAATTTTGGAAGTTCCTGTCGGCAATGGTCTTTTGGGACGAGTTGTGGATGCTTTAGGGCGACCAATAGATGGTAAAGGACCAATCAGTAATGATGGTTATTCTCCGGTTGAGGTTATTGCTCCCGGAGTTATAGCAAGAAAGTCTGTATCCCAGCCTATTCAGACCGGATATAAGTCAGTAGATTCAATGATTCCTATTGGTCGAGGACAGCGAGAACTGATTATCGGAGACAGACAGGTCGGAAAAACATCTTTGGCTGTTGATACAATCATTAATCAGAAGAATTATGGTGTTAAATGTATTTATGTTGCCATCGGTCAGAAAGCTTCAACTATTGCAAACGTGGTTAAAAATCTGCAGGAACATGGTGCTTTGGAAAATACTATTGTTGTAGCAGCATCAGCTTCTGATACAGCTGCTCTTCAGTATATTGCACCGTATGCCGGTTGTGCCATGGGGGAATACTTCAGAGATCATGGTGAAGATGCCTTGATTGTCTACGATGATTTGTCAAAGCATGCTGTTGCATACCGTCAGATTTCCCTTCTCTTACGCCGTCCACCTGGGAGAGAAGCTTTTCCTGGTGATGTTTTCTATCTGCATTCTCGTTTACTTGAGAGAGCTGCAAGAGTTAATCAGGAATATATTGAAAAAGTTACTAATGGTGCTGTTAAAGGTAAAACAGGATCACTCACTGCATTGCCTATAATAGAAACTCAGGCTGGTGATGTATCAGCGTTTGTTCCTACTAATGTAATTTCTATTACAGATGGTCAGATATTTTTAACAACTCAATCATTTAATGCTGGTATAAGACCTGCCGTTGATCCTGGTATTTCCGTATCTCGTGTAGGGGGAGCCGCTCAGACAAAATTGATTAAGAAGTTGTCAGGCGGTATTAGAACAGCACTGGCTCAGTATAGAGAACTGGCTGCCTTTTCTCAATTTTCAAGTGATTTGGATGAATCAACCAGAAAACAGCTGAATCATGGTGAAAAAGTTACTGAGTTAATGAAACAGAAGCAGTACGAACCTTTGGATGTAGCACAGCAGTCATTATTACTTTTTGCTGCAGAAAGAGGGTTCCTTGAAGACGTTGAATTGGAAAAAATATCCAGTTTTGAAAAGTCTTTATTGGCTTTTGCTTCATCAGATTTCAGTGATGATATGAAGAAAATTAACGAACAACCTGACTATAATGATGAGATAGTTAACAAGCTCGCTGATATCTTAACTAAGTTTAAACAAACTCAGACTTTTTAATATTGATTAACAGGGGAAGTAGTAATGCCCGGAGCTAAGGAAGTCAGAAGTAAAATTTTGAGTGTTAAAAATACTCAAAAGATAACCAGTGCTATGCAGATGGTTGCGGCTTCTAAAATGCGCAAAGCACAGGAGCGCATGGAGTACAGTCGCCCGTACAATAACACAATGCTTAAATTGATAGGTCATATAGCAAGAGCTCACTTAGAGTACAAGCATCCGTTCACCATTGAACGAGAAATCAAGAATGTTGGTTACATTATTGTTTCTACTGACAGAGGCTTGTGTGGTGGTCTTAATATAAATTTGTTTAAGACTGTTCTTGCTGGTATCAACGCTGATCGTGAAAAAGGTATAGAAAGCTGTGTAGCTTTGCTTGGCAATAAGGCCTGTCACTTTTTCGGTCGTATTGGTTTGAAAACACTGGCTCATGTTTCTGGTATGGGAGATAACCCTAAAGTTGAGAATATAATCGGTTCTGTTAGATTGATGCTTAAGGCGTTTAATAACGGGGAGATAGACAAGCTGTGTATTGTATACAATAAGTTTGTTAATACAATGGTTCAGACCCCGGTTGTTGAGCAGATTATTCCTTTAACTCCAAATGAGAACAGTTCTGTTAAGGATGATTACTGGGATTATATTTACGAACCAGACGCCAGATATCTTTTGGATACGATTTTTTCAAGATATATTGAATCGGTCGTTTATCAAGGTGTTGTTGAAAATCTTGCTTCTGAACAGGCTGCTAGAATGGTGGCTATGAAAGCAGCAACTGATAACGCTGAACGTCTTGTGGACGATTTGCAGTTGGTTTATAACAAGGCTAGACAGGCTGGTATTACTCAGGAACTTACTGAGATTGTTTCCGGGGCTTCTGCTGTATAAATAGTTTTTTTCGAGGTTTTAATGAGTACAGATACAAACGTTTCCAAGGGCGTTGTTGTTCAGATTATTGGTGCGGTAGTCGACGTTGAATTTCCGCAGGATAAAATACCTAAGATTTATAATGCTCTTCAAGTTGTCAGTGATGGCTCTTCTAAGGGATTGATTCTTGAAGTTCAGCAACAGATCGGTGGCGGTATGGTTCGCTGTATTACAATGGGATCATCTGATGGTCTGAAAAGAGGCGCCGAGGTGATTGATACAGGAGATGGTATCAAGGTTCCTGTAGGACATGAAACACTAGGTAGAATTATGAATGTTCTTGGTGAGCCAGTAGATGAAGCTGGTCCGATTAATGAAAAGGAACGTTGGGTAATTCATCGAAGTGCTCCTAGTTATGAGGAACAGTCTAACACTACAGAAATTCTTGAAACAGGTATTAAGGTTATTGATCTTATTTGCCCTTTTGCTAAAGGTGGTAAGGTAGGTTTATTCGGTGGTGCCGGTGTAGGTAAGACTGTTAATATGATGGAGCTTATAAATAATATTGCTAAAGCTCATTCAGGTTTATCTGTATTTACCGGCGTTGGAGAACGTACCAGAGAAGGTAATGACTTCTTCTATGAAATGAAAGAATCTAATGTATTAGATAAGGTTTCAATGGTATATGGTCAGATGAACGAACCTCCTGGGAACAGACTTCGTGTTGCTCTCACTGGTTTGACTGTAGCTGAAAAATTCCGTGACGAGGGAAAGGATGTTCTTCTATTCATTGATAACATCTATCGTTACACTCTGGCAGGTACTGAAGTTTCTGCTCTGTTAGGTAGAATGCCGTCAGCAGTAGGGTATCAGCCTACTTTAGCTGAAGAAATGGGTGCTTTACAGGAACGTATAACTTCTACAAAGAATGGTTCCATAACTTCTGTTCAGGCTGTTTATGTGCCAGCTGATGACTTGACAGACCCTAGCCCAGCGACAACATTTGCTCATTTGGATGCTACAGTTGTTCTGTCAAGACAGATTGCCGCTTTAGGTATTTATCCAGCTGTGGATCCTTTGGATTCAACTTCTAGACAGCTTGATCCTTTTGTTGTTGGTAAAGAACATTATGAAACCGCCCGTGGAGTTCAGTCTGTTCTTCAGCGTTACAAGGAATTGAAAGATATTATTGCTATTCTTGGTATGGATGAACTTTCTGAAAATGATAAGCTTATTGTAGCAAGAGCAAGAAAGATTGAAAGATTTTTATCACAGCCATTTAGTGTTGCGGAAGTCTTTACAGGCAGAGAAGGTAAGTATGTACCGTTAAAGGAAACTATAAAAGGTTTCAAGGCTATAATAAGTGGTGAAGTAGACTCTATTCCTGAACAGGCTTTTTACATGGTTGGCTCTATCGATGAAGCGATAGAAAAAGCAAAGACAATGTAAAAAAGAATAAGGAGTTCCTATGGCTGAGAATAAAGATAATAAGAACACTGCATCTAATACAATGCATTTGCGTATTGTAAGTGCAGAAAAGTATATTTTTTCTGATTATGTCAGATCGGTTTCTGTTCAAGGTGTACTGGGTGGTCTCGGGGTATATCCTGGCCATAGTCCTTTATTAACTTTTATAAATTCCAGTAATGTCGTTTATGTTGATAAGGACGGTAACAAAAATCTTGTTAACGTATATGGCGGTGTTTTGGAAGTTCAGCCTAAAAGTGTTACAGTATTAGTGGATACAGCTATTCGTGGCGAGGATATAGATGAATCTTTGGCTCTTGAATCTAAGCGTCAGGCAGAGGAAAAATTGGCCAAGTCTTCTAGAGATCAGGATTATACTGCAGCTCTTGCTGAACTTACTAGAGCATTATCAAAGCTTCAGGCTGTTGAACTGACTAGAAAATTAGGTAAACACTAATTTTCAGACATTATTTCAGCTAATAAGAAAACCCGATTGTGAAAAATAACCGGGTTTTTATTTTTATGTGATGTTTAAAATAGTAATATACCATATTAATTGTTATATTTTAGACCTATTTTTTATTTACCGAAATTGATTATTCTTATATAGTACTTAATTTAAGAGTTATCAGGTGCCTATTAATAATTAAGAAGAGAGTTATATATGTCATTAGAAGTGATTGTTCTTGCCGCTGGAAAAGGTTCTAGAATGCATTCTCACTTACCAAAGGTTCTACATAAAGTTGGTGGAAAGGAAATATTAAAGCATGTGGTTGATAATGTCTCTCAATTAAACCCCAAAAATATCCATATCGTGTACGGTTTTGGCGGTGATATGGTTAAAAATGCCATGGGTGATAGTTTTGACTTCGTGGAACAGAAAGAATTATTAGGTACCGGGCATGCAGTGTTGCAGGCTCTTCCAAATTGTTCTGAAGATAGTAAAATTTTGGTTTTAGTATCAGATATTCCTCTTATAACAAGTGAAACATTAACAAGACTGGTAGATAGTTTTAATGAAACAGGTGTAGCTGTTCTGACTTCTGTAGTTGAAAACCCTGCCGGTTTAGGACGTATTAAGCGAGATGCAGATAATAACGTTTGTGCAATTATTGAGGATAAGGATTGTTCTTCTGAAGAAAAGAAAATTACTGAAATAAACACCGGGGTTATTGCTGCTGATTGTAAATCACTTAAGTATTTGCTACAAAAGGTGAAAAATGATAATAATCAAGGAGAGTATTATTTAACAGATATTATATCTCTGGCATGTGGTGAAAAAATTCCTGTAAGAGCTGTGGTTGCCGCAGAGTCAAAGGAATGTGAGGGGATAAACAATAAAGTTCAGTTAGCCGAAGCTGAAAGGTATTATCAGAAAAAGAAAGCTAGATCATACATGATTGATGGCCTGATAATAATTGATCCTGAAAGAGTTGATTTCCGTGGTGATTTGGAGTTTGGTGCCAATACAACACTTGATGTAAATGTTATCATCGAAGGCCATGTTAAATTAGGTAATAATGTAGTGATCGGTAGTGGATGTGTTCTCCGTAATTGTGAAATAGGTGATGATTCTGTTATAAGTCCTTATACAGTTATCGAAGATACCATAGTCGGTGCTAAAGCAACACTAGGACCTTTTGCTCGCTTCAGACCAGGGTGTGTACTTGAAGATAATGTACACGTGGGTAACTTTGTGGAAGTTAAAAAGTCTAAGCTTTCAAATGGAACTAAGGCAGGTCATCTTTCCTACTTAGGGGATAGTGAAATCGGGGAAAACGTAAATATAGGTGCTGGGACGATAACCTGTAATTATGATGGTGCAAATAAATGGAAAACTAAGATAGGTAACAATGTTTTCGTCGGATCTGATACGCAGATTGTTGCTCCTGTTGAAATTGAAGATAATGTGACAATTGGTGCAGGTACAACCGTTACCAAAAATGTTTCTGCTGATTCACTGGTGATCACTAGAGCTCCAATGCGCACGATAGCCGGCTGGAAGAGACCAGTAAAGAAAAAATAAATAGTTGTTTTAGTACATAGAGATAGGTTTAATTATATTAAGCCTATTTTTTTATATTAGGGGATATTGATATGTTGAAATTAGGCTGCCATTTGTCCTGTGCCAAAGGGTATTATGCCATGGCTCGAGATGCCGTGAGTATTAATGCTAACACTTTCCAGTTTTTTACTAGAAATCCGAGGGGAGGAAAAGCCAAGCCTATTTCAGATGATGATTTAGATAAATTTAAAGCATTATGTATCGAACAAGGTATTTCAACTGTGCTTGCTCATGCTCCGTACACACTGAATCCTTGTGCCAAAGACGAGTCTTTAAGACAGTTTGCTTTTGATATTATGAAGGATGATTTAAGAATAATGGATAGAATTCCTGGTGGAATGTACAATTTTCATCCCGGATGTCATGTTCAACAAGGAGTAGATGTTGGAACGTCTATGATTATCAGTCATTTAAATAATATAATAACCCCTGGTTTACAAACCATTGTTCTCCTTGAGACAATGGCTGGTAAAGGAAGTGAGATTGGTAGGAATTTTCAGGAAGTTCAGAATATAATATCCGGAATAGACTTGAATGGTAAGGTTGGAGTATGTCTTGATACCTGTCATGTCTGGGAAGCTGGTTATGATATAGTGAACAATCTGGAAAACGTTTTGGAAGAATTTGATCGCATTATTGGTTTGACAAGATTAAAAGCAATTCATTTGAATGATAGCAAGAATCCAATAGGTGCCCATAAAGATCGGCATGAATGTATTGGTTTTGGTCAGATTGGATTGGATGCACTAGTCAGGATAATCAATCATCCAGCTTTACGTGAACTTCCATTCTATTTGGAAACTCCTCAAGAATCGTTATCAGGATATGCTAAAGAGATAGCTTTATTGAGAAATTTTTATCAAGAGTAGAATTGAATAATAAATTGCGCAAAATGTACATTATAAATAGTAAAAACATAAAATTTTTATTACTTGCTGGGATGTTTTTTGGGGAAAACTCAATTTGTGATGCTGCTGAAAATGGGAAAGAAAT
Organism: uncultured Pseudomonadota bacterium; assembly: GCA_900315145.1. Classification (GTDB taxonomy): domain Bacteria; phylum Pseudomonadota; class Gammaproteobacteria; order Enterobacterales; family Succinivibrionaceae; genus Ruminobacter. Next base: position 31,745 of record OMYE01000008.1, read on the forward strand.
CAATGTTTGCGCTATTCCGCAAACATATGATTATTTGGAACACGTGAAAAAAAATTATAAGGAGAATCCTCTTAATATACATTATGCTTCAGCTTCAATGATTTATGCTTCGGTTGTTAATAAAGAATTGAAGTGTGATATTTATATAGGTAATGATGAGAAGTTTCCTGTCAGATATATCTCTAGTGATTTGGGTGATATTAACAATTATGGCAGTTTTGCCCAAACATCTCTGGCGCTTTTTTCTGTTACATCCATAGTTGATCGTGGCTGTGAAATAATCTCCAAAGGAACTTATTCCAAGTTGGTTATCCCTAATCCTAAATATAATGTCTCCGGTTTTTGGGCTCAGAAGATTTTGGATTCATATATAAAGGAAGATGGTAAACTAAAGGATAAAATTATCTATAACGATAACGAGTATGCCGTGTTAGGTGGAGTCGTCAACGGTTATGTGACTATGGGGATTCTTCCGTACAATATAATAGTTAATAATAAATTTAAGAAAAGCGGTTCATTCTGCATTTTTAATAGTAAACTTCATGAACCTTTATATTATTACTATATGATGTTTAAAAATACGTCTGATTATGATGCGACAGTAAAATTTAAAAACTACCTATTAAGTGATGAATCTAAAACAATACTAAAAAAACACGGCTATAAGTAGAAATTTATTTTTTTCTTTATCGTATAATTATAAAATATAACTGTGGGTCTGTTTAGCTTTTACTTTTTTGAATAAAGTTAAATGTTTGGAGGAGAAAATATGTCTTTGGAAATGGATATTGAAATAAATGGTAAACATGGTTTACATGTTAGACCATGTGCTTCTCTGGTGAAAATATGCAACGCTGATCCAGAAGTAAAGGTTAAGATTAGAAATACATCAGAAAATTCCCCATATGTTGATGGAAAGAGTATGATGCAGGTTTCAACACTAAGAGCATCTTGCGGTCAGACACTTCATTTTGTTATAGATGGTCCAAATGAGAAGGAAATGGCTGAGAGAATTGCTGAGTTCTTATCAAGACTGGATTAATCTTTTATAGTTTGTAGCATAAATTTTTCTAGAAAAAAGCTAACACTCAAAAGAGGGTGTTAGCTTTTTATGTTTTTTTTGCATGTAACTATAGTAATATTTTGGGAAAAGTTAGATTATCCCCCAAATATGTGGGATAAAAGGCCAAAAAATAACCTTTCTTTTTATTTTTAATGCACGTATGTTATTTAAAATAGGCGTTTAACACTATTTATTGATTGATACTTAGAAACGGATCACTTATTCAAGTGCAAAAAATTTATAAAATGAATGATGTTTAAGCTCAAGTTATAATTTATAAAGTATAGGGATGGTAACTATATGTCGAACAAAATTCTGATTCTGCCAAATTTTGCTGAGCAGGAACTTCCTAGCGAAGGTTTAGATCGTTATGATTGTATTTTTTTACTAACTGAAGATCAAGACAATCTGCCATTCAAAGTTGTTAAGAACTTGATGAATATTGCTAAAACTCAGCAGGTAGATATAGACTTCCTTGAAATTCCTCATAAAACTGAAAATGAGTTGTTTCTGAATTTGGCATTTACTATTGCTAGAATGGTAGCTGCCGATGCTAATACTCAGGTTACATTTGTTACTGAAAATAGAAATTACGACAATCTGGTTGATGCTGCTAAAGGAAATGGTTTTGCAGTTGCAAGAGCTGAAGGCTTTTCACGTATAAGTGCAATTCCATCAGGTCCTAGCCAGATTCAGAATCCTTTGAAACCGACCGAAGTAGCAAATTCAAAGCCTGCTGCGAAGGTTGAAGAAGTTCGCCATGAACCTCAGCCGGCACCAGCTAAGGAAGAAAGCAAGTCTTCCGGTGATAAGAATAAGAAACTTATAGCTTCTTTATTAAATGGTAAAAGTTAATACTTTTTAAGTTTTTTGTATGGAAAGCAACCATGTTTGGTTGCTTTTTTTTATGTGTGTGAGGTTGATATATGGTAGTTTTTCTGCTTTATTAGATGGTCGTGATTGATGATTATAGGTCATAAGAATATATAGTGTTTGAGAAAAAAAAGAATAGATAATTTTACTTTTTACAGAAAGATACGGTTTTTTGTAGATTTTTTGGAAGTCAATATAAACGATAATTAAAATAAAATTTAGATTATACGTATATGAGGCGAGTAAGATGATTTAATTGGCGTACAATAGGAATGAAATAAGAAATGCTCCATTATTGAGATGATACCTTGATATCTTGTGTAGACATTATCTGGTAGATATACTAAACTCTCGATAATTTAGATTATTAAAAATAAATGTAAAAATGCACAAAACCAAAAGTACAAAGGAAATAGTTAATAACATTTAGAAAAGCACGCACATTGATATGTTAATGATTATTTTTAAACAAACATTGGGAGAATAATTAATGAAGTCTTTCTTTTTAATGAATGTTTACACGAAGCTTGGTATTGTGGTTGTGATACTATGTTTGCTAGGTTTTTCCATTTATTCAATTTTATGAATAAGCATAATTTGATAAAAAAAAATGTTGAAGCTAGATAATTTAACCATTGGATATAATAAGCATCCTGTTATTCACCACATTAATATGCATATAGAAAAAGGAACCTCTGTTGCTGTTATAGGACCTAACGGATGTGGAAAATCATCATTGCTGAAAGGAATAATGTCTTTTATTAAACCAATGGAAGGCAGAATTGAATGTAGCATTCCCCAAAATAATATTGCTTATTTACCGCAGAGTTCAACAGTAGATAAAACATTTCCAATGACTACATTTGAGCTGGTTGCTTCAGGTTTGTTTTATAAAAAGAGTTTTCTTTCTTCTGTTGGAAAAGAAGATAAAATCCAGGTAAATAAAGCATTGGAGAAGGTCGGATTACTTGGAATGGCCGATGAACCTTTAAAATCACTTAGTGGAGGACAGCTTCAAAAATCATTATTTGCCAGGTTGATGATTCAAGACTCAGAACTGATTTTATTGGATGAACCCTTTAATGCAGTCGATTATAAGACCACTGCCGAATTATTAAAAATAATAAAAATGTGGATAAGTGAAGGAAAAACTATTGTTGCTGTTTTACATGATTTATCCCAGGTTAGAGATTATTTTGCCTACACGGCAATTTTATCAAGAGAGCTTATTGCATATGGAAAAACAAAAAATGTGCTTAATAATGAGAACATAGAAAAAGCCTTTAATAACACATTTTACCCCCATAAGAATGCAGTCATCTGCAATAAATAATGTTTATGTTATCTAGTATGTACGACATTTTAATAACTCCCTTATTTGACTATGATTTTATGCAAAAAGCATTCATAGCTCTGGTTTGTTTAAGTTTGAGTTCTCCGTTAATAGGTGTATTTTTAACCTTGAAAAAAATGAGTTTAAGTGGTGATGCCATTTCTCATGCTATTCTTCCCGGAGCTGCGGCCGGTTTTATGTTTTCCGGACTGTCGGTTACAGCTATGACTATTGGAGGAATGCTTGCGGGTATTATTGTAATAACTATGTCCAGTATTTTTTCAAGAGTTAGCAAGAGTAGTGAAGAGAGTAATCTGGCTGTATTTTATTTATTGAGCCTTGCTCTAGGGGTTCTTATTGTTTCTCTTAATGGTTCAAACAGGGACTTACAACATTTTTTATTTGGTTCGGTATTTGCTATAGGAGATCCAACGGTAATTCTGCTGGGAATATGTACTGCTGTTACGTTAGTAGTACTGGCTCTAATCAGCAGGCCTCTTATACTAGATATAGTTGACCCTCTTTTTTTAGCATCAATAAGCAAGGTTGGCGGTGTTGTGAATCTAGTATTCATGATTCTTGCTGTATTTAATTTGGTATGTAGTTTTCAGGCTATAGGGACATTGATGTCTGTCGGTATAATGATTATTCCTGCTGCAAGTGCTAAATTCTGGAGTTACAGATTAACTACCATTCTGATAATAAGTTTTGTATTTGCAATGTTTTCTTCTTATATGGGGCTTTTGCTGTCATATCACTATAATGTGCCATGTAGCCCTGCAATTATTATTTCTCTCGGTGTGTGGTATATACTTTCCTTTGTCTTTGGTACTCATAAAGGCATAATAAAGAATTTCATAAAAGGTAAACATTATGAAAATTGATTGTTGTTTAAGTTTAATATAGTAGCCTACTTAATTGATAAATGCCTTTTCTTTTGCTGATGAAAGATTGTAATAAATACAGTTATACATAGAGAGAATGAGTGTTTGATTTACAAAAGATAATACTGACAGTACCAAAGACAGGTAATGGTACTGTCAATCTGTAAGGAGAGTTCTTTACGATTTGTTTTTTATTATGGTGCTACAATCATTTTTTAATTTATTCAAAGTTATACTGAGAATACACAGAAGAATACCTGCTCCAATAAAAGGGAGACTCAGATACTGACCTACGGTCAAGGTATTATCTGTTGTATAGCTTGCCTGTTCCGGCTTAAAGTATTCCAAAAAGATTCTGACAATAAAAACCAGGATAAGGAACATGCCAAGAATAAATCCGGATCCCCTTTTTGTGTATTTTTGATAAAGAATATATAAGAATAGTGAAATAATGAAATAAGAGACAGATTCATATAACTGAACAGGATGTCTTGCAAAGTTATCAATTCTGTCAAATATCACGCCATAATCACCATTGGTTTTATTTCCGTAGATTTCTGAGTTAAAGAAATTTCCCAGACGAATCATACCTCCTACAAAAGCTGTTGGAATACATAGTAGATCGGCAAGGTTCATAAAATTAAATTTATTAATTCTACAGAATAATAAGGTAGAAATAATAAGACCTATACCGCCACCATGACTTGCTAAGCCCCCGTTCCATATTTTAATAATTTCAATTGGATTATTGAAATAATACTGCGGATCATAAAAAATACAGTGGCCGAGTCGGGCTCCTATAACTGTTCCTGCCAGCATGTAGAACAACAATGAATCTAGTTTGTCTGTATTTAAGTTCTTCTTTTTAAAGTTAATATAGGTAAAACAGTAACCTAAAAGAAAACCTGTAGCAAAAAGTACCCCATACCATCTCAAAGAAATTGAAGAGATGGAAAAAATAACGGGATCAGCATTCCAATGAAATAACATGACGTCACTCGTTTGATATGTTTAATGTTTAAAATAATAAAATGATTACCATATATAACTAGAAGCAAAAATGCTTCCCCGGTGAATCACTTCAGTTCCAAAAGAAATGATATAAGCTTATGCTAAATGCTAAGCTTGATTTCTTTATTTTATAAATCATGATGATAACTGATAACAACAGTTTATCTGTGGTATTGTAAGAGGAAAAGTCTGATTTGATAATAACTTTTTTTAAAGGTAAAATTTAAAAGGAGGTTTTGTATTATGGAATATGCAGAAAATATTAGATTATTTATGATAACTGGCGGAATAACAATGTTTCTGCTAGGAGGCATTTTGTGTTTTATAGCACTTACATTCAGATATGGTGTTTTATGCACATTACTGGCGAATATATTATTCGTCGGAATAATAGTTTTTCCAAAACAGATAAATCAGTTTATTACAAATTACCAGATGATTGAATTTTTTAATCATGATCCTTCAGTTATTCGTGTTAAGGCGGTGATTGCCGCATTGGTTGTTATGATTTTTCTGTGGGGATTGAGATGGTTAAAGCATTTTATAATTGAAGGTGTGTTCTATTTTCTGTTCCCTAATGTTATAAAACCACAGACGGTTGCCAAACTTAAAGTAGAGAAAAGTTAAAATAAAATTATAAAAATAGCTAATTTTGATTAAAAAACAAACAAAATATCAGATAAAGCTCGAAAAATTAAAAAAAATCAAAAAAAACTGTTGACGAAAATCAAGAAAACATTAAAATACACATCACTCGCTGAGCAGAACAGCAAAGCGAAACAAAAAAGTTCTTTAACAACGAATCTAGACAATCTGTGTGGGCACTCGCTAGTACATTGAGCGAAGCAAAAATAAGCTTAATGAGTGAGTGTCAAGCTAAGAGCAAAGACAGTAATTCAAGAGCTAAAAAACTTAACTTTAAAAATTTAAAGTGAAGAGTTTGATCATGGCTCAGATTGAACGCTGGCGGCAGGCTTAATACATGCAAGTCGAACGGTAACATGA
>OMYE01000028.1 GCA_900315145.1 uncultured Pseudomonadota bacterium
AATCTGTTCAATTAACAGACAAAAAAACAAAAAATATAAAAAAACACTTTTATTTTTAAAATTACATGTTAATATACACACGTTGTTTGATTGGAGGGGTTCCCGAGCGGTCAAAGGGAGCAGACTGTAAATCTGCCGACTCTGTCTTCGAAGGTTCGAATCCTTCCCCCTCCACCATTCAATAGATGTTATACAAAGGGGCTTTAGTGCCTTTTTTTGTTTCTAAAAAATCTCAATTGTTTACCCAAACCTGTCTTTATACCGAAACCATAGTAAAATAGCCTCAATCCGCTTTGTACCATAAGATTAGTAGACTTGTTACATCTGTCTTATCAGTTTCCGCGTTTTTTCAATTTCTCTAACTGCAAAAACTTTCTCTTTATGATATTTCCCCCACCTCACATACAGATTTCGTAAATTGCATAAACCATAACAAAAAAAGGCACTGTCATTAAAACAGCACCTTCATATGTACATATTTCTAAACAGTCTGACGAAATCTGACGAAATAAGTCCCGTCGACTGTTACGTCTGAGTTTAATTACTTAACCAGAATGTTAAGCATACGGCGTAATGGTTCAGCAGCACCCCATAATAACTGGTCACCTACAGAGAATGCTGAAATATAACCCTTACCGAAGTTGGTTTCACGGATACGACCAACTGGAACAGTTAAAGTACCGGTAACCTTTGCTGGAGTAAGTTCATGAATGGTTTCTTCCTTGTTGTTAGGAATTACCTTGGCCCACTGGTTATGATTCTTTAACATTTCATGGATATTTTCAACACTTACATCCTTCTTAAGCTTGATTAAGAAAGACTGGCTGTGACAACGTAATGAACTGATACGTACGCAGTTGCCATCAACAGGAATAGTTGCAGGAGCAAGACCTAAAATCTTATTGGTTTCAGCCATACCCTTCCATTCTTCCTTACTCTGACCGTTTTCTAACTGAACGTCAATCCATGGAATTAATGAGCCTGCTAAAGGAACCATGAATTCCTTGGTTGGGAAGCTTTCAGATCTCATTGTGTCACGAACTTTCTTTTCAATTTCAAGAATTGCTGAAGCAGGGTTCTTTAACTCTTCAGCAACAGAAGCATGAAGAACACCCATCTGGGATAATAACTCACGCATGTTCTTGGCACCGGCGCCTGAAGCAGCCTGATAGGTTGAAGACTGAATCCATTCGACGCAGTCATTCTGGAACAGACCGCCTAATCCCATTAACATTAAACTTACAGTACAGTTACCGCCGACATAGGTCTTAATACCTTTGTTTAATGATTCATCAATTACAGCTCTGTTTACTGGATCAAGGATAATAACAGCATTATCTTTCATTCTAAGAGTAGAAGCTGCATCAATCCAGTAACCCTTCCAGCCGGTAGCCATAAGCTTGTCGTACATGCTCTTAGTGTAATCACCGCCCTGACAGGTAACAATGATGTCCATAGAGCTTAATGCTTCTACATCATTGGCATCTAAAAGAACACCAGCATCCTTACCGCAGAATACCGGAGCCTTCTGACCAGCCTGTGAGGTTGTAAAAAACACTGGGTCAATATTAGCGAAGTCATTTTCTTCTTCCATGCGGCCCATTAATACTGAACCAACCATACCACGCCAGCCAATAAAACCAACTTTCTTCATCTTTAAAACACCATATAATAAGTTAGTGAAAATCTTTAAATTCTAATGTCATTATGTAGAACATTATTTTTGATACCTGAATATCAAAAAAAGTTGCACTAATTATACAAAAAAGAATAAATCATTTGAACAAAAAACAACATATCACACTTATTTTTTTATACTTTTTAGAGTATGCTTTTTTCTGAATACGAAAAAACTTTTGTAATAAAAAAAAGATTTTTTGATACCTATGATACTTCATAGGTACATGTCAGGGATATTAAAACACGTGCAGTATTATTTTTCAGCTTCAAATCAACATTCATTCTGCCTCCGTTAAGATAAATAGCCTTAACCAGCTGACTTCCGCATATAGCTTTGTCAATTTTTTGCAGTTTAAACAGATCATGCAGTGACTTTTCTATGTCAGAATTCTCATTACCTGCATAATTTTCACTCTTCAATCTGTGTTCCAAATCCTGATTCTCAAGTTCAATATAAAAAACCACATTAAGATTATCGTCATATGTTATATTTTGGAACGTGATACCTTTGTCCTCTATGGTAAAAGGAAGAGTCTTTCTGGCATCATCAATCTCCGCAAAAAGATCTGTATGCGGAAAGTAGTATTCCCGGAGTCCGATGTACATAATAAGCCCTACCAGAACCATGATCAGATAAGGCAAATACTTTTTTTTAAACTGTCTAATATCCATTGTTCGTATCTTTATAATAAATGAACGACTTTACTGAAAAGATAGAGGATTTATTTTTTTATAAATTCCTCAACAATCATTGTTGTGTAAAACAGAAACAATTCTTCTTTTTCATTATTTCATATAGCGCATCGTTTGAAAAACAAACCAAGGATTCATCTTAAAACGAGAATCTTTTCCTTAAAAAATATACTTTCCGTATATTAGTACAAAAACACATTTTAAAACATATTTTTTCTTTATGTGACAGATCATAATTTTAATCACTACTCATGTTGATACAATAATTCAAGATATTGCAGAAGAATTATTCGTTCCGTATGACAGCATAATATTTCCCGCCATCATCCGTCCATAGTGGCTACTAGAACAGATAAATCATAAAAGTCACTGCCCCGGGAATGTATAAAAATGTAGAAGTAAAAAAACATAATATTTTCAATATCGTAAAAAAGTTTCTGTTACTGCAAATCTATTCCACGGAACATTTATTCAGCAAGCAATGTTTTTTTGGTTCAGGTTCATGTTTATCTGGGCACCGGAAAACTTAACCTGATGTGATATCTTCCACTGCCGTTATTATAGCTTGAAAAATGTTTTTATTAGAAAATATTAAAATATCACATAAGCTGATAGCCTTTGCATCTCTGACTCTGGCTTCATTGTTTATTATTGCATTTCTATCTGTTGTAAAAATGCAAATTGCTCTCAGTGCTATTCCGGAATTAACCCATAGCATCACATTCGTTGATGACGCCCGTCACGCCGAAGCAATATTTAAGGAATTACGCATCAGTGCTATAAAGGTTCCCATGACTATCAGCAAGGAACAGCTTGATTCTTTTAAAAAGGCATACAAAACCAACAGAGGTCACTTCAACGAACTGCTGGACAGGATGATCAATAACAATACCTGCAGCGGGTACAAGGAATGCTTAAATGTCATAAACGTCATGAGCGAAAAGCTTCACGATTATGATAAAGCAAAAGATGAGGTTATAAGGCTTACTGAAGAGGATAAACGCGTAGATGCATTTCTTGCTGTTGAAAGACTCCTTGTGCCTATAGGCGATGACATTGACAAGAATGTAAATAAAATCATATCTATAGCCTCTGATCTCTCCGATACATCAGTAAACAAGGTATACGACAGATGCAATCCGTTTATACTGTATATTGTAGCAATATTTACATTCACCATCCTGACAATAACTATTTATTTTATAGGAAGATCCATAATTATCCCTATCCAAAAGCTGTCAAGGGATTCAAAGATTATCGCCAGTGGAGACCTGACAGTAGAAGTGGACACCAGCATGGATCAGGACAATGAAATCGGCAGACTTTCCCATGCTTTTGCAGACATGGTCGATACACTTCGGAGTATTCTGCTTGAAATTAACAACAACTCCGTCAATCTGTCAAAAACGGCTGATGAACTTAATCACCGGAGTAATGAAGTTTCCGACAGCAATGAAGAAATTCTAAAACAGGCATTAACCATAACCAACGCCAGCACAGAGATAGCCAACACATCCAAGGACATATCCCTCAACTGTTCCAAAGCTTCAGAACTGTCTTCAGAAACCCAGAAGATTGTCAAAACAGATGTAGAAAAAATCAAAGCTATTCTGGATAAAATTCGTGAATATAACGAATTCAACAATGACAATTTCACACTGATTAAAAGTCTTGGTGAACATACAAAAAAAATCAGCGGTATACTTGAAACCATTCAGGAAATAGCCGAACAAACCAACCTTCTGGCATTAAACGCCGCTATAGAAGCTGCCCGTGCCGGGGAGCACGGACGAGGTTTTGCCGTGGTTGCTGATGAAATCCGCTCTCTTGCAAGCAGAACATCAAGTTCAACCAAGGAAATCAGCCTAATGATTAATTCCATTCATGAAGTTGAAAAGAAAACAACTGCAAGTATGGTAGACAACTTAAAAAAGATGAATCTTATAGCTGAAGACTCAGAGGAAATTGAAAACGGGCTGAATGAAATCAACAGTTCTGTTGAAACAGTACATCACCAGATTACCATGATTGCCTCAGCGACGGAACAGCAGACAGCAACAAGCTACGAAATGACAAACAAGCTTGAACTGATTTCCGACACCACCAGAAATGCCAGTGCTGAAGCCAAACGCTCCCTTGAAATTTCCAATCTGGTGGAAAAAATGTCAGGGAACATGCTGGAGAACATTAATCACTTCAGACTGTAGTTTCTTCTCTGTACCACAACGTTATATTCTTTTAATGTATATCATTTATTCATCCTGATACCTCTTGATGGGAATCAGGATGAATTCCAGTCACCGGAGTCTATACAGTTTCCATCATGATTGATATTTCCGAAACATCCTGCATGACACAACCAAATACCAACTTGACACCATTATTGGCTGAGCGTAAAATCACAAAACTGTTTTATTAGGGGCAAAACGTTGTTACTCCGAGTTTCAGCAACAGTTTACCGGACTGTATTCTCCGACTGAAATATCCATCCGGAGAACAGTAAAATCACACTTGAACAACTCCCTAATTTTAATCCGTCTGTAATAATAATTTTACCCCGTACTAAATTGAAACCTGCTGTCACTGGAATAGAATATGACTTTACTATTAGGCAAAGACCGAGAAACAGAAAAAACCATAGAAATATTCACCAGAGAATTGACCGAACTGGGACTTAATCTGGAATTCACCACCTATCTTAACCCGGGCAAAAATATCTATTCATGTGAACTTTGTGATAAAAATAATCCAGACATCATTCACACCAACGGAAAAGGAACCTGTAAAGAGGCTGCGACAGCGTCAGCTCTTGGGGAAATGGCTGAAAGACTGCTCAATCAGTCATTTTTTGACTCCTACTATATGAACAAATCAACAGATGACTGCAAGTTCAACAGATATCACGATGAAATCTGGGTTAAGTACCATCCTGATTCAATTAATGAGGATGGAGATCTCAATCTTTATTCAATGGAACTTGGTGATGACTCCGGTACCAATATCAAAAAACTGGATAGAAGCATAAAGCATCTGATTGAAAACGGTCTGTTCAATTATAACCTCATTAAGGAAATTAATTTCAATACAATGAGACCGCTGACGGACTACGTGACCTCCAACGTACAGAAAGGCATATGTGCAGTTCCGTTAACCAATGAATTCAATACAGATGAAAAGGTCTATTTTCCCCTGAGATATCTGGAATCATGCTTCTGTACAAACGGCATGTGTGCAGGAAACACTCCAAGTGAAGCAAAAGTACAGGGTCTTTCTGAAATATACGAAAGATTTGTAAGACGTTTTCTATACGGTTCAATTCCGGAGCACTTTAATAAAAAGTTATCAAAAATCAACAACAGAGCCTTACCAAAGATCCCGGATGAATATCTGCAAAAATATCCTGAAATCGTAGAAACAATTGGAGAATTTCACAATCACAACTGTCGTGTTGACTGCTATGACGCATCACTCGGAGGTATTTTCCCTGTGGTGCTGATATGCGTTCGCAAGAACAACCGCAATCAGCATAAAATATCAATCGGAGCCCATCCGAACATGAGAATTGCCCTTCAGAGAACGCTTACAGAACTCATGCAGGGTGTTGAATGGGATACCATTGACTACTCATCTTTTGATGTCAGCAAGTACACATACGACTTCGATTTCACCGACCACTCTCCTTCTTATTCAGATGAGGATATTCAGTATTACACTGAGGATTCTGATTCAGATTTTTATGATGACGAATGGGGTATGGATGACGATAATGATAACTCTCATGATTCATTTGTCTCTGATCCTAAAAAATACGCTCAAATGAATTCCATGAATTTCGTTAAAAATTTTGTGGACGATTCCGGGGATATTCATCCAAGTTTCTTCACCCACAAAAGCGTATTTAAATTTACCGACTGGTCTGTAGAAACAGGCAGTACCGAAGAAGAATATGCACATCTACTCAATATCGCCGCTGGACTTAAAAAGACAGTATGGTGTTATGATGCCAGTTACAGGGATCTGCATGCATACCGTTTGATTATCCCGAATTTTTCGGAAATATACTGTTTCAACGGAATCGAAAATGACGATGAACTCATCGATCCTTCTCATTCACGTAAGTTCGAAGAGTTGGATTTTAAGAACAACGGACTGTCTAGTCTTTCCGACTTCGATCTCGGCGCCCCTCTTTGCAAAGAACTTCATATAGTAGAGAACCAGAGTCAATACAAAGACGTAAACATATATATTATTCAAAGTCTGCTTAACCAGTATATGGTCAAGCATAAATTGCATCAGCAATGTATGTTTCTTGAAAATGATTTACCTGATATTTTCAGCAGTTATGTAAACACCTCATCAACCAGAGTTAACAAAAAGAAAATTGAATTAAAAGTTCATGAACATATGTGCAACCTTGCTGAAGTAATGCTGAACAACACGCATCAGATTGTTGATAACCATCTGAACAATGTTATTTTTATTACCCATATAAAGGCCTATTTAACTCAGGAGAAGAATTACTCTCCGGATGATGCCGATCGTTTTCTCTCTGTTCTGTTTAATCCTGAAACAATAAAATATGCCGATAAACTGATGGATAACGACACTGTGGATGAACTTGCCGAGCTCATCGCTTTTGATATTAAAAAGAACCTAGGACACATGTCACTGGTAAAAACTTTCAAAAACATGATTAAAATTCAAACTAATTTACATTAAAATTTGAGTTTTATGAAATTTTATTACAAAAGTATTTTACAATTAAATGTGATATAGATCAAATATCACAGTTTTTTTATCAATTATAATTTAACAAGATTTTACGAGAAATGGAACCGATAAAAATACCTACAACCTGCTGTCTGTCAGCAGAAGAAACAGCCAAAGCGGCTGAAAGTATAACCGAGCACAAAGCAACCAAGCCGTTCTGGAAATGTCTGCTGATGTCAATCAACGCCGGAGCATTTATAGCCCTGGCATTCATGTTCTACACTACAGCACTGGCTGATGGACATGGAAAACTCGTCGGCGGTATGTGCTTCTCTCTCGGACTGATATTCTGTGTACTTCTCGGTTGTGAGCTCTTTACATCATCCACACTGACACTTGTTGCTAAAAGTGCGAAGTTGGTAACATGGAAAACTGTATTGAAGAACTGGTGTGTGGTATACTTCGGAAATTTAATCGGCGGTCTGATAATAGTACTTTTAATGATGCTGGCAAGGCAATATAATGCCTTCGGCGGTGAATGGGGAAGAGTCATTCTGAATACAGCCCTTCACAAAATAAGCCATATGCATCCTGGTGAAAGCTACTGGGTCGGTTTCACTGAAGCACTTTCCATGGGTATATTCTGTAACATTATGGTGTGCGGTGCAGTGTGGCTAGGCTTCGCCGGAAAGACACTTACAGATAAGATTTTGGCAATGATTCTTCCAGTAGCAATGTTCGTAGCATCCGGTTTTGAACACAGTATTGCTAACATGTTTATGATCCCTGCAGGAATAAGTGTGGTAAACTATGCAGGTGCAGAATTCTGGCAAAGCATCGGACAATCCTCCGAGAAATTTGCCGATTTAACAATAATAAACTTTATTGTTAATAATCTGATACCGGTAACCATCGGTAATATCATCGGCGGTGGTCTGATGATCGGTGTGTTTAACTGGTACGCAAATTGTCGCGCCGGCCACAAAAAGGCATAAGGCGTTTATTTATACCTAAAACCAAATAGAGGTAATGAAAATGGCAGAGTTAAATGAGCTTCAGAAAGTAGCTTGGGAAGGTTTCAAACCAGGCGCTTGGCAGGAATCTATTGATACCCGTGATTTTATTCAGAGTAACTACACTCCTTATGAAGGTGACGAATCTTTCCTTGCACCAGCTACTGAAGCAACCAAGGTATTATGGGCTCAGGTAATGGAAGGCATCAAGGTCGAAAACAAGACTCATGCTCCAGTGGATTTTGACCCAGATACTCCATCAACAATCACTTCCCACAAGCCTGGCTACATCAACAAGGATCTTGAACAGATTGTTGGTCTCCAGACTGATGCTCCTCTCAAGAGAGCTATCATGCCTTTCGGTGGCATTCGCATGATCAAGACTTCATGTGAAACCTACAACAAGCCATTCAACAAAGAAGTAGAAAAGATTTTCACTGAATATCGTAAAACCCACAATCAGGGTGTATTCGATGTTTATACTCCAGATATCAGAAACTGTAGAAAGAGTGCCGTATTAACCGGTTTACCAGATGCATACGGTCGTGGCCGTATTATCGGTGACTACCGTCGTATCGCCCTTTACGGTGTAGACGCTCTGATGAAGGATAAATTCAAGCAGTTCAATTCATATCAGGCACAGCTTGAACATCCAAAGGATGAAAAGGAACTTGAAGAAGTTATCCGCGCTCGTGAAGAAATCAATGATCAGTACAAGGCTTTAGGTCAGTTAAAGCAGATGGCTGCTTCCTACGGTTGCGATATTTCCGGTCCTGCAAAGACTGCTAAGGAAGCTTTACAGGCTACCTACTTCGGTTACCTCGCTGCTGTTAAGTCTCAGAATGGTGCCGCCATGTCATACGGCCGTACTGCTACTTTCCACGATATCTATATTGAACGTGATATCAAGAGAGGTATCTTAACAGAATCTCAGGCTCAGGAACTCGTTGACCACATGATCATGAAGCTCCGTATGGTTCGTTTCTTACGTACCCCTGAATACGATTCACTGTTCTCAGGCGACCCAATTTGGGCAACTGAATCTTTAGGCGGTATGGGTTTAGACGGCCGTACCTTAGTAACCAGAACCTGTTTCCGTTACCTCCATACCCTTTACAACATGGGTACCTCTCCAGAACCTAACATGACCATTCTGTGGTCTGAAAATCTCCCAGCTGCTTGGAAGAAGTTCTGTGCCAAGGTATCTATTGACACTTCATCAATTCAGTACGAAAACGATGACTTAATGCGTCCTGATTTCGACAGCGACGATTATGCTATCGCCTGCTGCGTATCACCAATGGTTATTGGTAAGAGAATGCAGTTCTTCGGCGCCCGTGCTAACCTCGCCAAGACCCTCTTATACTCCATCAACGGCGGTAAGGATGAACGTTTAGTAGACGAAAACGGCGTACACATGCAGGTTGGTCCTAAGACTGATATCCCAACAGGTGAATACCTCGAATTTGACGATGTAATGGCACGTGTTGATAACTTCATGGATTGGCTGGCAACTCAGTACGTTACAGCACTGAATATCATTCACTACATGCACGACAAGTATGCCTATGAAGCAATTCAGATGGCTCTTCACGACCGTGACGTATTCCGTACAATGGCTTGCGGTATTGCCGGTCTGTCTGTTGCAGCTGACTCATTATCTGCTATTAAGTACGCTAAGGTTAAGGCTATCCGTGATCAGGACAACGTTGCTACCAAGTTCGAAATTGAAGGCGACTTCCCTAAGTATGGTAACAATGATGACCGTGTAGACAGCATTGCATGCGACCTCGTAGAACGCTTCATGAAGAAGATCAAGAGCCGTGTAACATACAGAAATGCTTTACCTACTCAGTCAATCTTAACTATCACTTCTAACGTAGTATACGGTAAGAAGACCGGTGACACTCCATGCGGTCGTCAGGGTGGCAAGCCATTCGGTCCAGGTGCAAACCCAATGCACGGACGTGACGTTAAGGGTGCTGTAGCTTCATTATCTTCTGTTGCTAAGCTTCCATTCACCTATGCTAAGGACGGTATTTCTTATACCTTCTCAATTGTTCCTGCTGCATTAGGTAAAGAAGCAGCTCAGCAGAACAGCAACCTGATAGGTCTGCTTGACGGTTACTTCCATCATTCAGCAGATCACGAAGGTGGTCAGCATCTGAATGTTAACGTTCTTAACCGTGAAACTCTTATCGATGCTCAGCAGAACCCTGAAAAGTACCCAATGTTAACCATCCGTGTATCTGGTTACGCCGTACGTTTCAACTCACTTACTAAGGAACAGCAGGACGACGTTATTACCCGTACCTTCACTTCATCTCTCTAATAAAGAGATTGCTGTAAACCTGTAGAAGTTTAACTTCTGCCAAAAACTCCGGAATCTTTATTCCGGAGTTTTTTTACTTATAATCACCTTTCTACCACTAGATAAAACTGGTGGAATATAAACACTCACTATCTTTCATAACCATCATAAATCAAATATCTATTCAATTATTGCTACTGCATATTGATGATTAGTATAATACCTCTACTTCTCCTTCATTTCTTTACCGGAGGGTTATTTGAATAATATTATTAAACTGCTGACGGTTGTATCTTTATGCGGGTGCACTGTTTTATGGACCGGATGTAACTCTCTCAGCCCGGCTGAACAAAACACAAGAGAACAGTACCTAGCTTCTGTAAATCAGTATTCAATTCGTGGAAAGCTCGCTATATTTGAAAAAGAAGGCAAGGGAACAGCCCTGCTTAACCTGCAGGTAGACCGCCCAAGCTACACCGTTTATTTAACAGGCGCTGCCGGAGGCACCCTGTTAAAAATCGATAAAAATGAACGTTTTACAGAAATTACAGATGACAAGGGTAATAAAAGAATCAGCGATAATGCCGATGCTCTTATTACCGAACTCACCGGCTATCACATTCCGTGTGATACCCTGCCTGACATCATAACACTCGATATTAAAGGAAATGATTTTCTTTTAAGGATAAATATTACTAAATGGGAACTATAACAACCTGGCCTTCACCGGCAAAAATAAACCTGTTCTTACATATAACCGGCAGACGTGCAGACGGTTACCATGACCTGCAGTCACTGTTCATTCTGTTCGATCGCGGAGATACTCTGGATGTTTCACCAAGAGATGATGAAAAGATTGTTATCACTCCTGACCTTGGTTTTCCACAAGAACAAAACATCGTGTATAAAGCTGTAAAACTGCTTAAGGAATATACCGGTAAAACTTTCGGTATAAATATCAATATCAACAAAATGATCCCTATGGGCGGAGGTTTAGGCGGAGGTTCAAGCAATGCAGCAACTGCACTTATCGCCTGCAATACCATCTTCGGTTTAGGAATTGACGAGGAAACTCTGGCGGTTCTCGGAAGAAAACTCGGTGCGGATGTTCCGGTGTTTATCAGAGGTCGCTCAGCATTCGCTGAGGGTGTCGGAGAGATACTCACACCTGTTGAAGTTCCGGAAAAATACTTTCTGATTGTCACTCCGGCAGATACCAGTATTTCCACAAAGGAAATTTTTAATCATCCGGAGCTTCCAAGAAACACTCAACGCCTACAGCCTCCACTGACTGCTGAAAAATTATCATTCGAAAACACCAGAAATGACTGCGAAGAATTGGTTAAAAAATATTATCCAATGGTTGCCAAAACCCTATCTTGGCTGTTAAAATACGCGCCATCAAGGATGACTGGAACGGGAGCTTCCTGTTTTGCCAGTTTCGATGATGAGAAGGCCGCAATTGAGGCTTTCAACAATATGCCAAATGAGATGAGAGGCTTTGTAGCTAAAGCAGTGAACATTTCTCCGTTGAAGGTGTTTGCTGAATCTATAAACCGTTCAAATCAGAAGTTTTAAGAACCACAGAGGTTAATATCGTGCCAGACATGAAGATTTTTGCAGGAAACGGAACACCGGATCTTGCTAGAAAAATTGCAGAAAAGTTAGGAACCAAGCTCGGTGACGCTAAGGTTGGCCGTTTCAGCGATGGTGAAATTTGCGTTCAGATTAACGAAAACGTTCGTGGTGGGGACATCTTTATCGTACAGTCAACCTGTGCACCTACCAATGATAATCTGATGGAGCTTATCGTTATGATCGACGCAATGCGTCGTGCATCAGCAGGCCGTATTACTGCTGTTGTACCATATTTCGGTTATGCCAGACAGGATCGCCGTCTTCGTTCAGCCCGTGTACCTATCACTGCAAAGGTTGTTGCAGACCTGTTATCAAGTGTAGGTGTTGACCGCGTGCTTACTGTTGACCTTCATGCTGAACAGATTCAGGGCTTCTTTGATGTTCCTGTTGATAACTGTTTCGGTAGCCCTATTCTTATCGATGATATGAAGAATCACAACTTCGAAAATCCGGTTGTTGTTTCTCCAGACATCGGTGGTGTAGTTCGTGCCCGTGCCATTGCCAAACTTTTAGATGACACTGATATTGCCATTATCGATAAGCGTCGTCCACGTCCAAATGTTTCTGAAGTTATGCACCTCATCGGTGACGTTGAAGGTCGTGACTGCATTATCGTTGACGATATGATTGATACCGGCGGTACATTATGCAAAGCTTCTGAAGCTCTCAAGAAGCGCGGTGCTAAACGCGTATTTGCATATGCAACACATCCTGTATTATCCGGTCCGGCTTTAAAGAACATTTCAGAATCAACTCTCGATGAAGTAGTTGTTACTGATTCTATTCCGTTAACTGAAGAAATGCAGGCTACCGGCAAGGTTCGTGTATTAACCTTATCCCCAATGCTTGCTGAAGCTATCAGACGTATTTCAAACGAAGAATCCATTTCTGCAATGTTTGAAGCATAATAGTTAACCTGTAGTTAATTTAATGGAAAACGGGAGAATATTTTCTCCCGTTTTTCTTTATTGATTGAATTATATTTTTATAATAAAAATTATTGAAAAACTAATAATAACGGGATAAATTATAAAAAAATTTTTTTCTTAATGATTTTCTATTTATGCCTGTGCTGTACCCGTCCGGCACAGGCTTCTCTATGCAGTCCATAAAAAGAAAAACAGAAAGCACAGAATAACTGTCACTGCCATGGTTCACACCATACCAACGATTCTTACCGTTACCATGCATAAAAAAGTGGCAGAACAGCTCTTTCCTGCTTTCTTAATATCAGCTTAATACTGCAATACAGCATTCATCTTATATACAGCTTCTGCTTAGCGAAACATATAAACAGATTCACTGCTCCATACAGTTCAGTCATTCCGGATTTTCTATTTTAATTTCAATCCTTCAAGAAGCTTTGCCTGAATACCGCCGAATCCACCATTACTCATAATAAGAATTACATCCCCTTTACGGGTAGTACTGATAATATCACCAACCATTTTATCAAAATCATGACATACATTGAATTTGTGACCGTCAGCCAGCTCATCAGTATTCCACTTCAGACCGTCCGGAGCATACATATATATATCATCGGCAATTGCCAGTGATGCCCCGAGCTGTTCATGATTTACGCCAAGCTTCATGGTATTTGAACGAGGCTCAAATACCGCAATTATTCTCTTGTCGGCACCCACTTTTTTACGCAGACCGTCAAGAGTTGTTCTGATGGCGGTAGGATGATGGGCGAAATCATCGTAAACCGCAATGTCATTAACAATCCCCTTCAATTCCATACGTCTTTTCGGCATTCTGAAGCCGCATAAAGCCTTTATGGATATCTGGTAGGAAACCCCCACATATGATGCTGCCTCTATGGCCATCAGGGCATTCAACACATTATGAATGCCGATTGATTCCCACTTTACTGTTCCCAGAATATTTCCGGTACCGTCTGTAACATCGAACTCACTGCCGTCCTCACTAATGAGTCTGTATCTGAGTTTTCCGCCATTTGCACCGGTGTATACCAGATTGGACCAGCATCCCATATTTATCACGTCTTCGATAGCCTTATCACCATATGGAGCAATAACTTCACCATTCCCCGGAATAATTCTTACCAGATGATGGAACTGCTTTTTAATAGCATCAATATTTTCAAAGATATCAGCATGATCATACTCGAGATTATTCAGTATCTGTACATACGGTCTGTAGTGTACAAACTTTGAACGCTTATCAAAGAATGCACAGTCATACTCATCTGACTCAATAACGAAATACGGGGAATCGGTCAAACGTGCAGAAACTCCGAAATTTCCCGGAATTCCACCTATCAGAAAGCTCGGATTCAAACCGGCAGATTCAAGAATCCAGGCTACCATGCTGGAGGTAGACGTTTTACCGTGAGTACCGGCAACACCTATAACTTTCTTGGTGTTAAGCACATAATTCTCCAACCACTGAGGACCTGATATAAAAGGCAAACCTTCATTCAACATATATTCAACACACGGAATACCGCGTTTCATGGCATTTCCGACAATAATTAAATCAGGAGCCGGTTGCAGCTGTTTTTCATCATAGCCTTCAATTATTTCTATTCCCTGTTCTGCTAGCATAGTACTCATTGGCGGATAAACATTGGCATCAGAACCGGTAACCTTACAGCCAAGCTGCTTGGCAATAACAGCAATCCCCCCCATAAATGTTCCGCAAACACCCAAGATATGTACATGCATTATAAATTTCTCCTAAAAAATTCACGACTATAAGCCATGTGTATTATTTTTTCCGTATGTCCTTCTTTTCCATCAGGCTTAAAACTGCCAGCCGTCATCAAAACCGGCTTCCGGCAAATAAGGCATACTATAGCACACCACAACCTTTATATTAAATGTTAAATATTCACATCTAACACCATAGTCACATCAGCCCGTAATTAACATTAAAATCAGCCCTGTCTCTTCGTAAAAATTTTACATTAAACTTTGTTCAGCCTATATCATAATCCAACGAAGCCCAATCTTAACTTAATTCATATATCACCAGACCACCGGTCAGGAAGTACAACATTAAATTTTATCTATTAACTGTATTCCAGGGAAAGAAAATTTCTCATGCTGACGTGGATATAATGGCACGTTTTTTAACAATATCAGATGTG
Source organism: uncultured Pseudomonadota bacterium (assembly GCA_900315145.1). GTDB lineage: Bacteria > Pseudomonadota > Gammaproteobacteria > Enterobacterales > Succinivibrionaceae > Ruminobacter. The sequence goes on from OMYE01000028.1 coordinate 15,164, forward strand.
TAAAAAATAACACCGACACCTGTATGGATACAACATTTTCATTTCTTAAGCAGCACGGAAACAGGAATTTTAAAGAAAATAATATTCAATAAACTTAATGAAAAAAACCATAATATCTAATATAATAACGTCAATTTAAATACATTATTCAAAGGATTGTAATCATGATTTTAGATAATATTCCAGCCGGAAAGGAATTACCGGAAGATCTTTACGCAGTAATTGAAATTCCACAGAATGCAGACCCAATCAAGTACGAAGTTGACAAGGCTTCAGGTGCTGTATTCGTAGACCGTTTCATGGCAACTCCTATGTTCTACCCATGCAACTACGGTTTCATCAATCACTCACTCTCTCTTGATGGTGATCCTATTGACGTATTAATTCCAACCCCATATCCTTTACTCCCTGGTTCAGTAATCCGTTGCCGTCCTGTAGCTATGCTCAAGATGACTGACGAAGCAGGTGAAGACACTAAGATCATCGCTGTTCCTCACAGCAAGCTCACTAAGCTTTATGAAAACATCAAGGATGTTGAAGATCTTCCAGAACTTCTCAAGGGTCAGATCAAGCACTTCTTCGAACACTACAAAGAATTAGAAGCTGGCAAGTGGGTTCGTGTTGACGGATGGGAAAACAAGGCTGCTGCCATCAAGGAAATTGAAGCTTCAATCAAGCGTTATGAAGAACAGAAGTAATCAGATAGATTACTTTTTTAAAATTTGAAATATTGGAAGAAGAAAGCTTATGCTTTCTTCTTTTTTTATCTCCGGCACTGCTTTTTCTTGTAAGTTAGATTTGACAGGAATTCCATGAGAATATCCGCAGCCCCACTATCTTTTGCCATATCACCTGTTCCTGGTGCGAATGTTTTCACAGGTTCCGGTATTCTTAAAAGTTAGTTTAACGCATCAGTGTCTCTTACTGACAGGAATGATGCAAGAAGAACGGACTAAAAATAATAAAAAAATCCACCCGGAGCATACGTCAGAGTGGATTTTTTCTTGCTTATACTAGTATTATAATACTATTACTCACACTGCATGTAATTCTGCATAGCACGACTGTAATGAACTTCAAAACCGTCATTATTTTCATTACGCATAATTACATAAATCGGAATATTCCGTTCATTGGCAAACTGTAATGCCTTTTCTCCTCCCATAACCAGAAGACCTGTATCCATGGCATCGGTCCACAGAGCGGTCGGTCCGATAACAGTTACTGATACAGTACGATGGTTAACAGGTTTTCCTGTTGCCGGATCAATGATATGGGTATAAACCTTGCCGTCATTCTTGGCTAGATAATTACGATAGCTTCCGGAAGTTGAGATAGCCTGACCACCGGTACATACTGGAACCATCATATTCTGACCTACAGCCTGATCATTTCGCGGATCCTCTATGGCAACAACCCAGTCACGGCCACGGTTATTAACCCCCTTGGTTCTGATTGCCCCGGCAATAGCTACCATGTAATTCTGAACCCCCTTGCGATCAAGAAGTTCGGCAAGCTTGTCTGCACCATAACCTTCACCTACAGTTGCCAGATCTACATAAATGTCAGGATTATCCTTTCGAAGATAAGCGGCATTTTTGGTAATTTCAACATGGAGCTTATCGAGACCTATGTTTGCCTTTGCCTTTTGAATCTCGTCAATGGTAGGTATCTTATTCTCCTCGTTCTTATCTTTTTTAGGTCCAAAACCCCACAGATTAACTAACGGGCCCACAGTAATATCCATCGCCCCGTTTAGTTCAGCACCGACACGAATACTGGTGGTAATGACATCAGCCATATCCTGAGTTATTCTGAACGGCGCTGTAGAACTGGTATTATTAAACTTCGACAGGATACTGTCTTTATCAAAAGTTGAAATTTCCTTGTTTATTCTATGCAGCACTTCTTCCGCATCACGGTTTAAACCTTTCTGGCCACCTGGATAATCACCGACAACAGTGATAGTGTAGAAAGTACCCATTGTCTTGCCGTCAGAATGGATTTCCTCCTTCGGAGCTGTTGCAAAATCACATCCAGAGGCCAATACAGTCATAATGGCCAGCAGTGCCGGGTTCATGAAAAATTTCAAAATTCTCATACATCCTCTATTATTAATAATTTTTTTATATTTTTAATTCTAATACTGCATCCCGTTAACATCTGACATTTAACAGCGTACAGTCAGTTACATAAAACGGTAAATAAAGTCACTTACGGACACACAACTCTTAATTCTGACCGGTGCTCCCATTATTGTGTGCACTGCCATGAGCTTCCGGCTCTTTACCGCTTAATTGTGCAAGTTTATTCTTCAATCTGCGTTTAAAACAAGGTTTTTCACATGAGCATACTTTATCTACACCCACATTGGCAAGACCGCCACAGGAGCCCTGAATAACCTTTTTCTGGAAGATGTATCCAATAGCCGCCAGAAAAAAGAAAAGTAAAAAAATTACTAATGTATATAAGAACAACTCCATTGTCTTCTAAAAACTCCCATTTATTCTATATTTCCTCAAATGATTATTAAATTATTATTTACTATTTATTTTTCATATTTATTATAGTCAGATAACCTGACACCACCGAATATCCGTTCCCAAGAACAGAATTAAGCACCGAATACTGTACAAACGGCAATCTCAATGGATACAGGTTGTATTTTTCAAATTAAATCAGGATTGAATTTAAAAAATATTATTTTATAAATTTTTGAGATTATATCATAAAATTATATTTCATGCCAAACATCACACTTTTAGTGTTATTATGTTAAATAATCATTTCAACAACCGGTTATATTCAGCATATACGTGATCTGTATTACATAAGTTATGTGATACGACATATTAATCTAACAAAGAAAATACAAGATTATATTATTATATTGCCAGCTATATTATTTGTTTTCCGGCACGAATTTATATTTTAATTATTACTACTTGATACACAGGATTTCACATTTCATATATGAAAAAAACACTCGCCGCAGTACTTACCTCGCTTGTCCTCACCGCTTCACCCGTATACTCTGCCGAAGTAAGTTTTGATTTTTACAGCAGATTCCTTGCACCCCACAGCAGTTACCATCACAGCCATAGTAGTAGCAGATGCAGAACGGATGACCAGTCACAGGAATGTAAAGAGAGCCGTTATGAAAGCATAATAGCCTTTATTATTTTTATCGGATTGGTTGTCTATATTGTCTGGCCATTCATACGTAAAAAATAACCTGTAGTCATGTTATCATTATCAGCATTAATGCCCAGACAGTATTTATTATTTTCTCTGCATATCAGCAGTCATAACAGCCCTTTCTACAACCTACAACTGTTATTTCCCCGATCTACCTGTTAAATGTAACAGGGCACTGTCTGCTTTGAGTTTTTCATAGTTCCCACACCGTACACTGTTCGCGGATGGAGCCGAGCAGACAATCCTCAAAATCACATTCCCGATGCACAGAGTATCACCATGGCTGCTGACAGATGATGGTGCTGTTCTGAATAATAAAGATGACAATTATTCAGCTAACCTCTGTATAACTTTATTTTTTTTGTTAAAATAGGCACAGTCAAAAAGCCGTCTAAAACTGAACTTATGCACAGGAGCAAGGAATACCTGCCGGATACTTTTATTCCGGAAACTGCAGAAAAGACAGCTGAGTGAAATTTAAATAATCTCTACAACTTCATGGACATTACAAAATGCGTACAAGCAGATTTTTATTATCAACCTTAAAAGAAACTCCTGCTGAAGCTTCCATAGCCAGCCATCAGCTGATGCTAAGAGCAGGTCTCATAAGACAGCTAGCCTCAGGACTTTACATCTGGTTGCCGACCGGACAGAGAGTACTTCAGAAGGTACAGAACATCATCAGAGAAGAAATGAATAAGTCCGGTGCCCTGGAAATCAATATGCCGGTTGTTCAGCCATCAGAACTGTGGCAGGAATCAGGAAGATGGGAGCACTACGGTCCTGAACTGTGCCGTTTTACCGATCGTAAAGATAATAGCTTTGTACTCGGTCCTACTCATGAAGAGGTTGTTACCTGGCTATCCAGATATGAAATCAAGAGCTATAAGCAGCTTCCTATGAATCTTTACCAGATTCAGACCAAATTCCGTGATGAAGTAAGACCAAGATTCGGCGTCATGAGAGGCAGGGAATTCGTTATGAAGGACGCCTATTCATTCCACATGAACAAGGAAAGCCTCCGTAAAACCTATGAAGTTATGTATGATACCTACTGCCGTATTTTCGACCGTTTAGGACTTACCTATCGTCCGGTAGAAGCTGATACTGGTTCCATCGGCGGCAGTCATTCTCATGAATTTCAGGTTCTTGCCGATGCCGGTGAGGATATCATTGCTTTTTCTACCGAATCTGATTACGCAGCCAACATTGAAATGGCCGAGGCGGTTGCCCCCAAGGAATCAAGAAAGGCTCCTGCTAAGGAAATGACCAGCATCAGTACTCCTGATGCCAAGACCATTGCCGAAGTTGCCGAATTTTTAAATACTCCGGAAACATCTCTCTGTAAATCACTGGTTGTTCACGGAACCAATCAGAAAACCGGAGCTGATGAACTGGTACTTCTTGTTCTTCGCGGAGATCACGAACTTAATGAGGTTAAAGCCGAAAAAATTTCCGGAATCAATAAACCTCTGACCATGGCTACAGATGAAGAAATCCGTGCCGCCTTCGGTGCAGGTCCGGGTTCACTCGGGCCTGTAGGTTTCAACGGCAGAATTATCGTCGACAGAACCGCTGCCGTATGCAGTGACTTCTACTGCGGAGCAAATAAGGACGGCTTCCATTTAGGTGGCGTAAACTGGGATAGGGATGTTCCATCCTATGAAGTTCAGGATTTAAGATGCGTTGTTGAAGGAGATCCTAGTCCGGATGGTAAAGGCACTCTTGTTCTGAAACACGGTATCGAGGTCGGTCAGGTATTCGAACTGGGAACCAAATACTCTCAGGCCATGAACTGTACCGTATTAAACGAAGAAGGCAAGAACATTCCTATGGAAATGGGCTGCTACGGTATCGGTGTTACCCGTGTTATTGCTGCCGCCATTGAACAGAATCATGATGACAAGGGCATTATCTGGCCGGCTCCGATGGCTCCGTTCCAGATTGCCATTATTCCAATCAATTACAACAAGAGTGATTCCGTAAAGGAAGCTGCAGACAGACTTTACGCTGAACTCACAGCCAAGGGCTACGAGGTAATTCTTGACGACCGCGGAGAGAGACCTGGTGTAATGTTTGCCGACATGAAGTTAATCGGGGTACCTCACTCCATCATCCTCGGTGAAAAGTCTCTTGCTGAAGGTCTTGCCGAATATGAAGAGAGAACCTCTGACAGCAAGGAAAAATTACCACTCGCCGAGATTGTGGCCAAAATTGAAAAAGCACTTGCCTGATAAGGGCTTTATAATCTGCAGTCAATGACTGCAGTTTCCTCGTAAATCAATCAAAGGCATGAAATCTCATGCCTTTTTCATTTCTCCCTGCAAAAATACTTTCATCTCATAGCACTACTGCCTTTCTTGAACCGCACTTATCGATAAGGAAATTTTTCGGTTACATCCGGTGCTTAGTAGTTTTCTTCTCTTTCCAGCCTGTAAACCAGAATCTTCACTGCCTCAATACACTTTTTTAGTTCGTCATCACTGATAATGAAAGGCGGGTATATATAGATAATATTGCCAAACGGTCTCAGCCATACACCATGATTAACGAGAAATGCCTGCATTCTCACCGTATCTACAGGGAATTTAAGTTCAACAACCCCACAGGCTCCAAGAACTCTCACCTCCCTGACAACATCTAGCCCAGAAATACTCCTAAGCCCGTCTTCAAGTACATTCTGTATATGAACTGTCTTTTCGCAGACATTATTATTTTCAAGTAAATCAAGGCTGCCTAGAGCTGCTGCGCAAGCCAGCGGATTAGCCATAAAAGTCGGACCGTGCATCAGTACCCGTGCCGGAGATAAAGCAATACCATCTTTAATTTTTTCTGAAGCTGCTACTGCACTTAATGTCATCATTCCCCCAGTCAGTCCTTTACCAAGCGTCATGATATCAGGCACAATTCCGGCATGCTCACAGGCGAACATTCTGCCGGTTCTGCCGAATCCTGTGGCAATTTCATCACAAATCATGATCACATCGTATTGAGAACACAGTCTGCGAGCCTCTCTTAAATACATCGGGTGATAAAAATACATGCCTCCGGCCCCCTGCATTACCGGTTCCAGAATAAAAGCTGCTATCTCATCGTGATGAGCAGAAAGAAAAGACTCAAGAGGTTCTATCGCTTCCTGTTTCCATTCGTCGTTGAACGGAATCGCCGGCCTTTCAATAAAAAACTGCTGAGGAATATACTGCTGATATTCAGCACTGAAGCCGGTACCGGGATCGGTGACCGACATGGTAGCCATAGTATCTCCGTGATATCCGCCCCTCACAGTGAGAAATTTGGTTCTGCGGGGATTAACGGATGACTGGTACTGCACGGCCATTTTCATAGCTATTTCCACTGCAACGGAACCGCTGTCAGCTAGAAAAACATATTTTAGTTCCTGAGGCAGTATAGCCTTAAGACGCATCACCAGTTCTGTTGCCGCATCGTGACGGATCCCGGCAAACATTACATGAGAGAGTTTATTAAGCTGTTCCGTGATTTTATTTATTAAATGTTCATTTCCATAACCGTGACAGCAGGCCCACCAGCTGGACACACCGTCTATTAGTTCACGGCCGTCATCAAGATACAGTCTGGCTCCTTTGGCACCTGTTACATGATACGTAGGCTGAGGTTCAGTGAGAGAACTGTACGGATGCCATACAAATTCAGCATCAAAATCAGCCATTTTGTCTTTTTTTATATTTTTATTGTTCATTTCATAATCACTTGTTAATTAAATTATTGTTTTTTGGTTAACAGTATACTATCTTAGCACATAAAGACAATATTAAAATCAAATCAGGAATCATGACTGTATGAGACCAATATCTGCCTGAGAAAATTCATCACACTGATCGAATAAAAATACCGGCATTGCCGAAACATCGAACGTTTAAACGTATCAGAAAACGGCATGGTCATCGCTTCAGTCAATCATTAACAGAGGTACATTACATGGAATCACCTGAGAAAGAACTCAGATATGACTGGACCACGGAAGAAATACTGGATCTTTTTGATATTCCGTTTCTGGAACTTGTATACAAAGCGCAGACAATCCACAGAAAATACTTCACTCCTAATGAAGTACAGATAAGCTCTCTGCTTTCAATAAAGACAGGCAACTGTCCCGAAGACTGTAAATACTGTCCTCAAAGCGCCCATCATTCATCAGAGGTTCCTAAAGAAAAACTTCTGGAACTTGATACTATTATTCAAAAGGCGAGAGAAGCCAAACTAAGCGGAGCCACCAGATTCTGTATGGGTGCGGCATGGAGAAACCCGAAGAACACAGACCTTCCTTATATCTCGGAAATAATCAGAGCCGTTAAAAAGGAAGGACTGGAAACCTGTATGACTCTCGGCATGCTGACTCCTGAACAGGCCTGTAAACTAAAAGAGGCAGGTCTTGATTATTACAATCACAATATAGATACCAGCCCGGAGTTCTACGATCAAATCATTACCACCAGAACCTTTAATGACCGGCTTAAAACCTTGGAACATATACGTAAAGCAGGTATAAAAATATGCAGTGGAGGAATCATAGGTATGGGAGAAACATTGAATGACAGGGCAAGTTTTCTACATACTCTTGCTACACTTAAACCTCATCCTGAATCAGTGCCGATAAACCTGCTGGTAAAAGTTAAAGGTACTCCTCTCGAAAATGCCGATGATGTTGATCCGGTGGACTTTATAAAAATGATAGCCGTAACCCGTATTATCATGCCGAAATCCTATGTAAGAATGTCAGCAGGAAGATCATCACTGTCTGCGGAAGCTCAGGCTCTATGTTTTATGGCCGGAGCTAATTCTATCTTCTGCGGCTGTAAACTTCTTACCACCCCTAATGCTGAAATGAGTGAAGATGAATTACTGCTGCATAAACTAGGTATAAACACCACTCTTGCCACCTCTAGTAAAACACCTGCAGACGATCGCATTGCCATCTTTTCAGCAATCCATCATAACAAGAGTGATCATAAATGTTTTAAGCTTGAAGACTGACAGCTGAGACAGCATCATGACAAATCTCGAAACACCTGATATAAAAAACATTGAAAACGGGGATTTTCGTTATCTCCTGAGAGGACAGCTAAAGTCTCTTAAAGACAACCTTCAGTTCAGGAAAAGGGTTGTCTGCGATCCGTTATGTAAAACCGACACAGTGGAGATAGAAAGGTATCCCAGCAGTGCCGAAGTAATTATTGACGGAAGGAAAATGATTAATTTTGCCAGCAATGATTATTTAGGCTTAACCTCGCACCCTTTAATTACCGAAGCGCTGAAAGAAGGAATAAAACTTTATGGTGCAGGAACAGGTGCCAGCGCGCTGGTTACCGGACACACCACCGCACATGCAAAGCTGGAGGAATATCTAAAGGAGCTTACCGGCAAAGAAAAAGTACTGCTGCTTAATTCCGGCTTTGCAGCCAATCAGGCTCTGATAAAAGCCCACCTGTCACTCGGAGCAAATCTGATTTTAGACAGGCTTGTTCACGCATCCATGCAGCAGGCTCTCTTCAACGGAAAAAACTTTTACCGCTATGAACATAACAATCTTAAGAAAGCTGAAAGACTGTTACAGAAATACGAAAATACCTCCATTTTTACTGAAGGAGTTTTCAGTATGGACGGCGACAGTCCTGATTTGCAACAGCTTGTATCACTTGTCAGAAAATATCACTCATATCTAGTACTTGATGATGCCCACGGCTTCGGAGCATGCGGGATAAGTGGCCAGGGGACCCCGGCAAAACAGGGAGTATCCTTTAGCGATATTGATATATACATGGCTACACTCAGCAAGGCATGCGGGCTTTGCGGAGCCTTCATTGCCGCTGACGGGGATTTTATTGATTATCTCGTCAATACTTCAAAGGAATACATCTATTCAACATCTGCCCCTGCCTATATAGCCCACGGCCTGCTGACCTCACTGAAAATTATTAACGGAGAAGAGGGGAATGCTTTAAGAAAGCATTTAAATGAACTTACAGATTATTTCCGAAAGGAAGCTAGAAATCTGCCAGGAAACGTTATCCTGCTGCCATCATCCACCTCTATTCAGCCGCTGATTATCGGTGATAACAAAAGATTGATGGAGATATCAGTTTTCCTTAAAAGTAAGGGCATTTTATGCGGTGCCATCAGACCGCCGACCGTACCTGCCGGAACGGCACGACTGAGAATAACCATAACCGCCGCACATGACAGAAATGATATCACCAGACTGCTGCAGACCTTATACGATGCATTTAATAGCATTACCTAGAAAACAGCACCGGTATCTCCCGAAATATTATTATAAAGAGCAATACTCCTTCTAAATATTAAATTTCCAAGTTTTAAAAATGAATAATTCCATCATTACCCACTTTAACAGAGGGGCTTCACATTACAGCGATACCGCCAGAATTCAGAAAAGGATCGCTCTACATCTTCTGGATTTGGTTATGCGGGACTTATACTCCGGCAGAAGCTTCCCGGCAGACATTCAGAAAAAAACGTTCAAAAGCTGTCTTGACCTAGGATGCGGTCCCGGAGTGAATTTTGCAGAACTTATTCAGATTGCCGACAAAGTAACTGGAATTGATATTGCCGAGGAAATGATTGCCAAAGCCTCTAAACTGGATATAGCCGGCACCACTGCCGTCAATGGAAATATTGAAAATACAGGACTTGACGGAACGTTCGATCTGATATACTCGTCACTCGCCATGCAGTGGTGCAATCTGGAGACAGCTTTTAACGAAATCAAACGCCTGACTACTGAAGGAAAAAACACTCATAGAAATGTATGTCTAGGGATATCCATTCCTGTTTCCGGAACTCTTCAGGAGTTACGTCAGGCATTCCGAACTATAAAAGGGAAAGAAAGAATAAACAGCTTTTTCTCGCCTGATGATATAAAAGAAAAGGTAAACAGATGCATTTTTAACGGATTAAAGGTAACTATAGATAATTTTACGGACAGCTATACCGATATTAGTAATTACCTCGGATCCATCAGAAATATCGGGGCAAACTGCACAACCATCCATCAGCCTTTGACACGCTCTGAATATAATGATTTAATAGAGTATCTTACTGACGAACTTTATGAACGTGGTAAACTGACAAACACGTACAGTATTGCATTTATTTACGGAACAATCTGAGGTTGACAAAAGAATGAATTGTCAAAAATTATCTAAAGCATTACGTTTACTTCGCACGACCGTTCTTATAGGGGTCGTATTCACCCTGCCTGCAGTATCTGCCCACGGTTTTGATAAGGATGCAGCCAGAAAACTGCTTAATCCTAATGCCACACCTGAAAAGCCGACACTGCCCCCGGAACAGCAGGCGGCTCTCAATGAATTAAATCAGAAGGAGGGAAGAAGCCGGAATACCGAGGAACCTGTTCTGCCGAAGGAATGCAATCTTATCAGCTACACATCCGATGGTGCAAATGCCATCTACCGCTGTGGAGAAGAACAGATAATAACCGGTATCAAGCTTTTTTCACCAGAGGAGACTGATGAGATACTTGCCACCAGAATAGCCCAGAATCCGGAATGTCAGCTGAGAGATGTTACATCCATCGGCTATCCTGTAAGCTGCAACACCAGTGAAGGAGTATTTATAACATATACCGGTACCCTGCCAAGCGGGCTGACAGAGAATATTATCGCCACGGAACAGTTTGCCGAAAAACATTACAAAGAACTGGCGGCCATTCAGAATCTTTCCCACAGCATATATTTCTACAAACGCCATGTAGCCAGAGACAATGAACAGGTGAAATATCTCACCGACATGCTGAATCAGGCCTTCATGATTAACGTAGATGCCTTAAACAAAAAAGCTGATGAGAACGGCAAAACATCAGCTGACTCTGAAAAAAATTCAGAAAATAAGGATGCTGCAGATACCGGCAGATAATCATCTTTTTCTTATAAAAATACGCTGAATTATGCCTTAGCCTCACATAGGTTACGGCATTTTATTCAAAAGAACCTGTCTAAAATTTCTTTATACTTTGCTTCTACTGGCATTTCCCTGTATGACAGCATCTAACATCATACTTTTTCAATATACATCACATAAGCTCCATATCAGCCTCTGCCACATTTATAAATCGTAAACTGCTTAAAAAACAAAGGTATTTCTTTAAGAAAAACGACCTGCAGTTCCATTAGAGTAATTATTAACAGCGTAACAAAGAGAATATTCTTTTCTTGACACTTGAATTGTTATAATATATCTTTAAAACCGTGAAAAAAATGTTAATTTTTTATATGTAAAGTATAAGAATTAACCCTCCTTGAGTGCAGGATTTTTACAGGTTTTAGTTAAATTTAACAAATATTAACAGAGAAAATATATGAAGAAGATTTTTGCGGGAGCAGCCATATTAACCTCTCTTATGCTCTCATTAAACGCATCAGCAGCTGAAGAAGTAGTAAGCGTGGACAATCCTTTAAGCATCAGACCTTACGTAAGTTTCAAGGCTGGTGCCGCATTTATGAATTTGGATACAAGATGCAACTCTGGGCGCGACAACAGTTTAAATAATGTTTCTTGTGATCATGTAGATACTGGAGAAGCTCATAAGACAGTATTTAATATAAGACCTGCCATCGGTCTGGAATTTTACAAGGGCGGAGACTGGGGCGTAAGAACTGAAGTTGAATGGTTCTCCGCATCAAAAGCCAAATTAAGAAACAACCACTTCGCGTGGGGGCCTTTTGAAAAAACAGATGAAGAAGGTAAAACTGAAACTGTATACTATCAAGGCAGACTCCATGATGATATCAGAGCTCAGGCGTTGATGTTTAACACATACATTGATTACCACGCAAATGATATTTTCACTCCTTATGCCGGAGTAGGTCTCGGCTGGTCAAAGATGAGAACCAAATCAGGTGCATATTTAGTTTACGAAGACGGTTCAGAGTCTTTAATAGAGGACGGCGGGAATAAGACTACTAACAAGCTGGCTGTTGACGCATCTTTAGGCACTGCCATCAACTTCAACAAGCATCTGGCTCTTGATGTAGGTGTGTCTTATTACTACCTGGGTACAGCACAGAATACAACAGTACCTTGGAGACACAGTTTAAGCACTACCACCCTTGATGCCGGTCTGAGAGTATCTTTCTAATATAACCTAAATATCCGGTTCCTGATGAATAATACTTTTCATGCAGACCTGATTAAAATTCATAAAACAAAGGGAAGAAAAAATTTATTTCTTCCCTTTATTATTTTAAATCACTGTTTGTCTTCATCAGATCCTGTAAGTTGATAAAAGATACTGTTATTAAATCTCTGCATTTTAAAGTCAGTAATACCCGATGGAATCTGCTCTGAACTGCCTAAAATTATATATCCTTTCGGTCTCAGTATTTTTTTAAAATAATTGATTATTCTAACCCTGTATTCATCATCAAAGTAAATAAGAACATTTCGACAGAAAATAACATCATATCTGATCGCACAGTTACAATCACGGGAGTCAACAAGATTACACTTTTTAAAAGTTACCATTGACTTGACAGCATCAATCACCTGATATACCGGTTTTGAACCGTCACCGGACTGTATAAGTTTAAAATAATTATTTAGGTATTTATCCTCCAGACCTCTGCATATATGAATGGATTCATAAACACCTCTTTTAGCATAATCAATAACAGATTGGGAAAGGTCTGTAGCAGTTATTCTGATATCAGTTGTAGTTATTCCTTTCATCCATATGGCATGCTCAAGAATTGCCATGGCTATGGAATAAGGTTCCTGACCGGTAGAACACCCTGATGAAAGAATATTTATCTGTCGTTTCTCCGCATTATTGCTTTTTACGACTTCAGGGATAATATGTTTAACTAGGAATTCAAACGGCGACACATCACGAAACCACTTGGTTTCATGTGTTGTCATTGCTTCAATAACGGCACATTTTGCCACCTGATTGTCAGATGTTACCGCATAACGGATTAAGTCATCGACACTTTCACAGGGAAACTGACTGACCAAAGGGCGCAGTCTACTGTTTATAAGGTACGCTCTCCCTTCCTTTAAATCTATACCAGTTTTACTTTTTAAAAAATCTCTGAACATCTGGTAATTAGAAAGTACCAATTCCTTTTTTACCATTTCATGGTCCTAATCAGGCAAAAAACCTAACAAAAAATTACCGAAAAACACTTCAGACAAACTTAACCTGCTGTACATAAACATGACCACAGGTTCCAGGCCATTAACAGCATTTGATGTCACTACACATCGTAGACTGACATCATATCCTTAACCTCTTTAGCAAGTTCATCAGGTTTATATTTAGCCACAAATCCGTCAGCACCTACTTTTTTTATCAGAGAATGATTGAATACACCACTCAGTGAAGTGTGTAAAATCACTTTAATTTTAGCCAGACTTTCATCACTTCTGATTCTTGCACTCAGCGTATAACCATCCATCTCTGGCATCTCTATATCTGAAATAATCAAACCTATCTGATCCGTCAGTTCTCCTTTTGAGGCATAATCCTTCAGGATATCAAATGCCTCCTGACCGTTCTTGGCTGTAATCACCTCATAACCGAGCGCTGTAACCGTCTTTTCCACCTGCTTTCTGGCAACAGTTGAATCATCTGCTATAAGAATCTTGCGGACAGGTTTAGGCGCACCTTTTTCTTCGGCTATACGCTGCTGTTCCTCCTTATGAGCTAGAGACTCATTAACAATTTCCTGACTCACCACATTTCTATTCGGTGTGATAACATCAAGAATCTTTTCCAAATCAAGAATTTCTACAAGTTTACTGTCTACATCGGTAATAGCAGTCAAAAAATTATTATTGCCCATTCCCTGGGGCGGAGGCATTACCTTATCCCAGTTAATATTGACAATTCTCTCCACACCGCTTACAAGAAACCCTTGAACGGAACGGTTGAATTCAGCCACAATGATATAACAGCTTTCGATATTGCTTAAAGGAGCCCCGCCTATAGCCATACTTAAATCAATTACGGATATAGTCTGACCGCGAATATAGGCCAAACCGCGGACAACCCTGTGCAGTTTAGGCATCAGTGTCAGTTTAGGACAAATCAGAACCTCCCTGACCTTAAACACATTCACCCCAAAGCGATGCGGTTTTCCGGCAAGGGAAAAAAGTAATAGTTCCAGGCGATTCTGACCTACTACCTGTGTAAGCTGATTTACTGAATCTAACACACTTACCATAATTCATTCCCGATAAATACTTAAATGAAACCGACTTCCCTGCATCTATTATCAACAGCAAACCGGACTGAAACAGGACAATGTAAATTCCTACTTATCGTCTTCTTCACCATCATTGTCATCATCACCTGCTTGCTTTTGTATGCGGAAATTATCGATACATTCAACCATCAGCATTGAAGCATCTTCAATCTTTCCGGTGGTGACACAGATATCAGACACCCTGGCAGACATATCTCTGGCACAGTCAGTAATGAGCTGCAGATTCTTGGACATTTCAGATGATGTTGCCGACTGTTCCTCTGTACTTGTCGCAATGTGTACTATCTGCTGATTAACCTCATTAATATCCTTGGTGATATTATCCAGCACCTTCTGCAGATTCTCAGCATCATTTGCCAGTTTATCCATCTGATGAACCGTGGATACAATAGACTCGTTGGCTTTATTGGCCTTATCCTGAACCTGCTTAATCATCTCACTGATTTCATTGGTTGACTGGGATGTCCTGGCCGCAAGTGCTCTCACTTCATCCGCAACCACTGCGAAACCACGCCCGTGTTCACCAGCTCTAGCAGCTTCAATCGCCGCATTCAATGCCAAAAGATTGGTCTGACTGGCTATATCCTGAATTGTAGAAATAATACTATCAATTACTTTAGTCTGTTCCCCCAGCAGACAGATAATCTCAGCATCCTCTTTTGTTTTACGGCTGTGCTCACGGATACCGTCAACAGTCTTGTGAACCACTTCAATACCATCAGTAACCGCCTTGCAGGTCTGTTCTGAATTAGTCACAGCATGACTGCAGTTATTGGCAATATCTACCGATGTTGCAGACATTTCCTCGGCGGAGGCACTGATGGTAATCACCTGTGACAAAAGCTCATCACTTGATTTTGTTATGTTGAAGTTTGTATTTTTCAGTTCTCCGGAAGCCTCGGAAAGATTAGCGGCTTGATTGAACATCTTAGATGAAAGACCATACAGATTAGATGAAAGAGTATTCATGTTTTCTATAACGGCAGACAATTCATCATTACCGATATCCTCTACCTCGGAATCAAAATTACCGTCAAGCATCTGTTCAGACAGATCAATCAGCCTGTTGATTCGCCTGATGACTTTCTTAGAGGCAATCAGATTAATGAATGTGAGACAAATGAGAATTATTGACATTACAATAATGTAATAGTCAATATTATTTGAATTTAAATTCTTACCGTTTTCTGAAACACTGGAACCATAAAAAAACAACAGTACCACTTCGAGAATCAGAATTCCCAATACTGATCCAGTAATGATTCTCATATGTGCTATCAGTGACCCCTTACCAAATAAAGACATCAGCACTCTCCCAAGAAAGGCTTAATCCGTACATTGCTCAGCAATCAATTCTCAAAATCATCTATTACACATCACAGTACTTTGAGTTAAACAACCGGCACGACAGTTTTCAGCATACAACGTAATTCATGAATAAATACAACAAATACCGGAACTCTCAGATACTTATTTAGGTATCATGCTCCGATAAATAAAAAATCCTCTACTTCAATTCTATAACCGCTCACTGTCTTATGCTATTTTTTACCAAATATTTTACAGTGCATATCTCAATAATTATTACAGGACTCTGAAAAACATGAATTACAGCATAACTGCACACCAAATGTCCGAACTGATTATCTGATAATGCACTTCGCTGATCTTTTTCCACTCATTTCCAAAAGTAACCTTGAGTAAACCGGTATGAACTGATATAATGCAAGGCATTGAGAGTCTCCTCATAGTTAAAATGGATATAATAAACCCCTCCTAAGGGTTAGTTATAGGTTCAATTCCTATTGGGGAGGCCATTCTTAAGCTTCTTTTTTTACCGGATCTGACGGTATCATTCCTAAAATTTCTACTTTTTAATCATATTCTCTCCTAAAAACCCTCAACAAAATATAATTACTGATAACAATCGTATAATTCACATTTTTTTATTCATAAAAAAATTTTAAGTTGCCTATTTATTTTTCCATTATTTAGAATTTTGTTATCACTAGGTGATCTTCAGCTTCAGTTTCAGATATTAAGTATCCACCTGTTGGATACTTATCTGACTGTTCCGTATATACTCAACTTAGAAGGAATTCAAATGCAGGATTACAATTATTTCGTTCCTACCCGTCTCGTATTCGGGAAAGGCAAAATAGAGGAATTGCCAAAATATATTTCCAATCACGGGAAGAAGGTTCTTCTTACCTATGGTGGCGGTAGCATCAAAAGAAACGGTCTCTACGACAGGATTAAACAGCTTCTCAAAGACTACGAGGTCTTTGAGCTCTCCGGAATAGAACCTAATCCAAAAATCACCTCCGTAAGAAAAGGAGTAGAAATAGTTAAACAGGAAAAGATTGATTTCATCATAGCAGTTGGCGGTGGCAGTGTTATCGACTGCACCAAAAACATAGCCACCGGTGCATACTATGACGGAGATCCCTGGGATCTGGTCATCGATAACTCCAAGGTGGGTAAGCACATTCCGTTCTTTACCGTACTCACACTGTCAGCAACCGGTTCAGAATATGACGGATCCGGAGTAATCTCCAATCAGGTAACCAATGAAAAACTCGCTCTTCTCGGAGATATTTTCCCTGAAGTATCCATTATGGATCCCGAATATACGTTCACCGTACCGGCATGGCAGACGGCAGCTGGGGCGGCAGATATAATGTCTCACACTTTTGAATCCTATATTGTTAAAGAAGGTAATATATTCACTGATGGTATTTGCGAGGCCATGCTGAAAACAGTTATCAGCTGTACCCCTAAAGCACTGGCAAATCCTGAGGATTATGATGCCAGAGCCCAGCTGATGATGGTAAGCTCCTTCGGATGCTGCGGTCTGCCTGCCATCGGACGTACCAGTTCACCATGGGTGTGTCACGGCATTGAGCATGAACTGTCCGCCTACTATGACATTACCCATGGAGCAGGTCTTGCAATCATCACTCCGGTATGGATGAAATACAGCCTAGATGGACAATGCTGAAGAAGCCATCAAACGCACATCAGAATTCTTCAAAAGCATCGGTTTACCGCAGACACTTCGTGATGCCGGCATTGACTCTGACGAATACTTTGATGTCATGGCGGATCATATAATTGAGCACTGGTTCGGCGACTTCAAGGATGCCATCCGCCCGCTGGATCGTAATGACATCATTGCCATACTCAATGCAGCACTCTGATATTATCACCTAATCTACAAACATCCCTTTTCAGAATCTGAAACAGGGATGTTTTTTTTATGACATGCAGCCTCAGGCTCTATCTTTCGAAAAGAAAAACACTCTAAATATTTTCTAAAAAGATACCTGATAATAATATAAAAATATGATCATTACGTCATTTTTTCTTATGATAAAGATGCTTTATGTAACTTTCGTTATTATATATAATACAGTAACGCTAATGAAATTTTGAATGAAAATCATCTGACCTCGGTCAGCAGATTTATCTGCTAATAAGTCAAATCTGTAACTGATTATCAGTAATGTATTTTTATTAAAAGCTCTTTCAGATATGCAGCCATTTTCTTCGACGGAAAACATCCCAGGGCATATCATCTGGAGCATAAATATATAAGGATCATAATAAATGAAATACAAAAATCTAACTGCTCTGATTTTAGTATCTGCTACTTTAATTACCGGATGCGCATCAACTGGATCAAGCGGTCCGGCTAATGACGGACTCCAGGTGGCAGAAAATGAATCCGCAATTCAGACAACTATTGTTGCCCAGAGACTGAGTCAGTGGCCTTATGAAAAATCAAAGCTGACATACGTACTTGTTAACAAGGACATTATCAATATATCTCAGGATGTCAGCCAGTGGAAAAACATTGTTGAAGATGCCATTACAGAAAAACTGGCTTCAAAGGGACTCACCAAAGTAGCCAGCAACGGTGCACTTACCGTTCAATATGGCGTCATGGTTAAATCTGATGATAAGAAAAATGCCGATCTGATGTTTGATTCCATTGGTCTTACCACCGGTTCAACCTCTCACGGTGTGGACAACAGTATAGATATCACCATCAAGGATAACCGGAGCGGTCGCGAATTATGGTCAGGTGCAGTCAGTGCTCTTACTGACAAACCTTTGAAAACCGAAGCCCAAAAGCGTCGTGCCGTAAACAGTATTGTCGGAGATCT
>OMYE01000027.1 GCA_900315145.1 uncultured Pseudomonadota bacterium
AAAAAAAAAAAAAAAAGATGTCATCAATTTTTCAAAAAAAAAGAAAAAAAATACTGCTCAGCCGTTAAGCAGCCGGGCAGTATAATCACTGAAAACAGATGGTAACAATTTTTATCAAATACAGCTGCATCTGATTCTGATTGCAACCATCCTGTTTATGGTAACGTACAACTGAAAAAGTTTCAGTTAATCTGTATATCCGTTTACCACAACACTAATCCTGCTGTTAAGATTATCCAGATCAATCTTGCACTTGCTTCTGAATTCCATAGTAAAGGTATCTGATGCTGATACCTTTTCTGTATAATAATCAGAAGTATTAATCAGAAATTCCCCGTTAGGATACATTTTTTTGAACACATGGCCTTCAAAATCCCAGTTTGAATAAAATGATTTAATCTTGGTTCTGGTACCTGACGGAGAAGTCATATCAATCTGTAGAAGACTGTTGACATATCCGACAGCTGAGCGCTTCCCGAGAATTGCCATATAGCAGTCATCAAGAAAACTGGCATTGTTTTTTAAATAACTGAATGAAGTCAGATCAATCGCTACATTCTCCACATCAATTTCTGATGAAGGGGTTTCCTGATAATCCACGCCCGCAAAATCTGTAAAACGGCATGTTACAGTATAGCCGTCGTCATCGGAGGTACACGGATTTACATTTGTACTCTTGAAATCTGAAGGAAACACCTCTCTCTTCCGGCACAGTTCATCACTGTTACAGTTCATTGCCTTTTCCACTGCCTTTTTAGCATTGACAACGCCGAAACCGTAATAATTGGAGAATCTCAGCCCGGCTCCGTTAGTATACCAGCCGTAATCAAAAACCATGCTTTCCGAGTCAAATTCAGGTACGGTTTTTACCACCGGAGAATATTGCAGTGAACTCCATCCCGGTGTCTCATCGTTATTAGATGTTGTTGCCAGAATATATCTTAACTGTGGCACCGTAATATCAGGCTTTGCCTGAATAACCAGAGCAGATACCCCGGTTACTGAAGGGGTTGCGGCGGACGTTCCGTTCATTCTATGAGTGTATAACAGTCTTCCGTTGTATTTACTGGAGTTTTTTCTCCATGGAGTTCCCTTATCCCAGTCTTCATAGCTGTCCGGCAGGAATCTTGATAAAACGGATACAACAGCAGCTGATGAATTGTCCTTGCCGTTATAACCGAACTCGCCTCCGGTACCGGTCACCCATATATGAGAACCGACAGAAGAATAGGATGATTTTTTCCCGAGGGAATTAAGAGCTCCTACAATTATCTGGTATCTGGATCTCTCTAGTGATGAATTCTGAGTAAACGTGCAGTTTACACCTAAACCGGTACATTTCTGGTTATAGTCTTCCTCATGGTCATATCCGACATTGTCAAATGAATTACCTATTGCCTTGATAAACGGAATATTATTTTCAGCAAGAGCCTGGAGATTCAATTCCCATGCAGGCTCATAGTAATAACTGCTGTTATAACCGATACTTGCATTAATAATGTCCAGAAATGAATGTTTTGACACATTAATATCTTCATAATTCAAATCCAGAGACGTAATATGAGCATCAAAAGCTATACCTCTAACACCTCTCCCGTTATTTGCCTCTGCGGCAATAATCCCTGAAACTGAAGAGCCATGCAGTACAGAACTGTTATTCTTGATCTCACTAAGTGTCAGCCCTTTATTTATGTAATCTTCAGATATAGACGGCTGATACTTTTTAGCCTTTAAATCCTCATGCTCAAAATCCACACTGGTATCATAAACACCGACAATAACATTTTTTCCGGAAATTAAATCGTCATTTAAATCTTTAAGATGCCAGGCCGGAACAACATTCAGATCGATCCCTTTAACATCACCGTGTTCATTATCAGTCCCAAGAGACCAGGTATATACAGCCTTCTGTTTTCCGTAAAGCACTGTCAGTTTCTCATCAATTCTGTAGAAATCCTCAGGGGTATCTGCCAAAGCCTCCTCAGGAAGATAGTAGTACAGCTCTCCGGACTTTGCTTTTTCACCGGTAAGAGGATTGATTTCAGATATTTCCCCGTATTTAGCTGTAACCTTGATGGCATCATCTTCTTCATCATCCGACTTTGCTGCTTCCTCAGAATGAGTATTTTTATATTTCAGAAGATACGGTTTTCCGGTAAACATATCACCTGTTTCCTTTATATCAAAGGTAACACCGATATCGTTACCGCCGGTTCTCTTTATTTCATCTTCCTCAACAACAGGATCCGGTTTCGGATCAGGTTTAGGCTTTGGTTCATCACTGCCTCCCGAACCGCATGCCGTGAGAGATGTAAAAACAAGAGCATTCAATAATGCCAGTGTAAGTTTTTTTACTGATAAATACATAACAAAAACCTCATGACAGCAGTGTATCGTTTCGCATGCTGCCGGTTATATAAATCTTAATTTCCAAAAAAAACGCCAATCCACAGACCGGAGACAGCCGGTTTAAGTCCGGAGATATTTTATAAATTTCCTCCCGAGATTAAAAACAGGATGAGAATTCCTACTTAAGCTCCGGCTTTATCCCCTGATAAAATGAAGGAGCAACATTAATCACCCCGGGAGTACGGCGTAATTCATCCTGAACAGAATTCCAGTCATCGTATGAATGTACTGTAACCTCATAAACAGTTTTACTCAGTTTTTCTGCTTCCAAACCTGCCGGAATACACTCTGTATTTCTGGCACATTTAACAAGAATGGTGTTCTTAATGATGTAGTTACGGTCATCCGGAGTTTTTACATATGCAATATTTTTTTCATCCTTTTCTCCGGTAACAACATTCTTGTCTCCTAGAGACCCGATAACAGAACTGTCATCTGAACTGCTTAAGGTACTTATACTATCTGTACTGCCGGCATCGACAACCTTAAAATTATCCGTAACTACGGTAAGACCGTTGTTATCAGTAGTTTCAGCCTGAGCATGAACACAGGCAACGACAGAAAATAAAGCCATGGTTAAAATAAGTGCTTTTCTCATTTTTTTCCTGTTCATAATTCAAAAAAACGACAAAAAATTTTATTATTAACAATAATTTTTACAATTTTACTAAAATAATTTTATCTTATATCAAAATACAATATAACTACATTCACGCTTCTTTTTATCGTATGATTATAATTTGTTCTTTTTGATAATTTCAGCTTATTATCAGCCTCATTCAGTGAACTTTAAAGGAATCATCATTCATTTATTCATTACTTCCACGGCTGCAACCGAATGTAATGCTTATATGAGAAATAGTAGAAACTAGAAGCCCCGCTTCACGCGGGGCTTTACGTCCATACAGGAGTAGTACCTAAGGTTTAAACAGCCTTCAGAGGATTTTTCCCTTCCGGCTGGCAAAAACGCTAATCAGTATAACCTGTGACTACAGCGGATATTTTGCTGTTAAGGAAGTCAAGATCAATAGGACATACACTCTTAAACTTCATGGTAAAGGTATCTGTCGCAGCCACCTTTTCCGCTAAATAATCAGAAGTGTTAATCATAAAGTCACCGTCAGGATAATCTTTCGCATACTCATGCCCCTCAAAATCCCAGTTTGAATAAACCGGTTTTATAACCGTATCCGTACCTGAAGGTGAACGCATCTTTATCTCTAGCAGACTGTTAGCATAAGGAAGTCCGTCATAAGAGGCCCTGGAGGCAAGGTAGCATACATCTGTACTGTCTGTAGTTTCTGAGGTATAACCGAAGGAAACCAGATTGACACGCATATTGTCTACTTCAATTTCTGATGAAGGAGTTTCTGAATTCTCCACTCCCTTAAACCCGGTAAAAGTGCAAGTCACATTATAGCCGCCGTCACTGGAAACACACGGTCTGCTATTGGTGCTTACATAATCATCAGGAAGCTCAGCTCTCTTTGCACACAGATCATCACTATTACAGTCAAGAGCTTTTTCCACTGCTTTTTTGGCATTTACCACACCATAGCCGTAGTAATTGGAGAAGCGCAATCCCGCACCATTGGTGTACCAGCCGTTATCAAAGGTAATGTTTTCACTGTTATACTCCGGAACACTGTGTTCTACCGGTGAATAACTGAGAGAACTCCATCCTGCTGTCCTGTCATTATTAGCAGTAACAGCCAGAATATATCTTAGCTGAGGCACGGTAATACCTGGTTTAGCCTGAATAACCAGAGCAGATACCCCGGCGACACTTGGAGATGAAGATGATGTTCCGTTCATGGTATGAGTATAGAACTGTCTTTCTTTATATTTTTTATTATTATCTCTCCATGGAGATAGTTTGTCCCAGTCATCATACTGATCCGGGGTAAACCTTGACAAGGTGGTTACAATAGCTGCGGAAGAGTCGGAATCCCAGTCATCATAACCAAACTCACCGCCGGTAGCTGACACCCATATATTTGACCCTGTTGATGAATATGATGATTTCTTTCCTAAAGAATTTATCGCGCCTGCACGTATCGTATACATTGATCTTTCTAAAGAGGAATTCTGCTTGAACATACAGTTCACGTTGTACTCAACACAGGTTTTGTTAAAGTACTTCGGATTCTGATAAGTGATGTTGCCGAAGGAATTCCCCATAGACTTGACATACGCAGTATTGTTTTCAAGCAATGCTACGGCCGCTGACTCGAAATCAGGTTCATAGGCATAACTGCTATCATAAGATATACTTGCATTTACAACATTCAAAGAAGGGTATTTTGCCACTGAGCCATGAGAAGCCTTCATAAAATCAAATGACATCACGGAGGCATCAAAAGCAATTCCCCTACCGCCTTTGCCGTTATTTGCCGTAGCGGCAATAATACCGGCGACAGCTACTCCGTGCAGATTCAGTTTGTTAGCTCTGACATCATCAAGAGACAGTTCACTGTTAATATAAGAAGGTATTTTACCGGACGGCTCATACTTTTGCGCTTTTAAATCTTCGTGCTGAAAATCAACAGGAGAGTCATAAACACCGACAATGCCGGTACCACGTTCAAATCTATCCCCTTAACCGGAGAAATAACCACACTGAAAGGATTCTGTCCCAGATTTTTAAGATGCCACTGATCGGTAAACAGACGGTCACTGTGTTCATTTTCTGTTCCCAAATACCAGCTGTATAATGCCGTTCCCTTTTCACCGTATACTGCGGTAAGCTCCTCGTTGACTCTGTAGAATTCCACAGCGGAATCCTTAAGAGCATCCTCCGGCAGATAATAGAACAACTGACCTATCTTTGCCTTTTCTCCGGTGAGAGGATTGGTATCGGTTATTACCCCGTATTTTGCGGTAACGGTCAGCGTATCACTGTCTTCATCTTCCGATGAATTCTCCAGTGAAGGGGTAATACTGTAACTGATGATATACGGCTTTCCGGTGAATATATCACCGGGTTTAGTAATCTCAAATGTTACCCCGATATCATCACCTCCAGCTTTCTGAATCTTATCCTTTTTAACCACCGGATCCGGATGAGGATCTGGTTTAGGATCATCACCACCTCCTGAACCGCATGCGGAAAGAGTTGAAACAACCATAACATTCAATAATGCCAGAGTAAGTTTTTTTACTGAAAATTTCATATTCACTAACCTTATGACATCTTAAAAGTAAAGTTAAGCTGAATAAATTACATCGACACAGCCTTCTTCACCTCAGATGCCTGTTAAATATTCAATAAACCGGTTTCGGTACTGCTTTAACCGAAAAAACTAATCAAAAGACGGCTTTATGCCCTGCTCATAAGAAGGTGCTACACTCATAACACCGGCGGTATTCCGCAGTTCCTCCTGAACAATCTTCCATTCATCATAGGAATTTACGGTTATCTCATATACGGTTTTACTTAATTTTTCAGCCTTCAAGCCGGATGGAATGCAGTCAGCATTATTTCTGGCACATTTCACTAAAATGGTGTTCTTGATAATGTAATTATGGTCACCTGGAGTTTTTACATAAGCTAAATTGTCCGGTGCCTTTTCTCCGGCAACCACGGTCTTATCGCCTAACGAACCGATAATCTCCTTCTGATCTGATGAAGAATCCATATTGCTCCCGGAATACTTGAAATCCTCTACTTTAAAGTTGTCAGTTATGATGATTAAATCATTATTTGCAGTAATTTCCGCCTGGGTATGGGTACAGGCCATAACTGAAAACAATGACATGGCCACGATAATTAGTTTTCTCATTTTATCCCCGTTCATAATCTTTACATAAACGAACTGCTCCGCCGTACGTATTCAACAGCACAGCATTATAATTATATTTTAAACATATAAGAACACTAACAAAAACCGTATTAAAATATCAGATTTTTTTGATCGTATCCGTTTTTTCAAATAATAAATCACTTATCATAATATTATTTTTTAGGCCGGTTAACATTTTTCCAGCCGGAAAGTCTGCGGAACAACCGCAAAAAAAAAGCACCACACAGGTGTGAGGTGCTGTTCATTTTTATCCGTAAAAACAGATTACAGATCCGTATTACTGATTTACCACCTTGACATTCCTGTCATCGTTGGCATCAGTCTTCATCAGGATACTGATTACATTGGCCAGACGGTCACGCATTTCACGTCTGTCGACAATCATATCTATAGCCCCCTTCTGAAGCAGGAATTCAGAACGCTGAAATCCTTCAGGAAGCTTTTCACGAACGGTCTGTTCAATAACTCTAGGACCGGCAAAACCGATTAATGCCTTAGGTTCGGCCACATTAACATCACCCAGCATGGCCAGTGACGCACTTACACCACCCATTGTCGGATTGGTAAGAACACTGATAAAAGGAATACCTGCTTCTGACAGCTTCTGCAGAGCGGCAGACGTTTTAGCCATCTGCATCAGAGAGAACAGGGATTCCTGCATACGGGCACCGCCTGATGTTGCAAAGCAGATTAATGCTCTTCTCTCATTAAGGCATTCCTCAACCGCCTTAACAAAACGGGCTCCTACAACAGACCCCATGGAACCACCCATGAATGAAAATTCAAAAGCAGCACATACAACCGGAAGACCTTTGAGTTTTCCCTTGATAACGACCAGGGCATCCTTTTCATTGGTTGTCTTCTGAGCAGCGCTTATACGATCCTTGTATCTCTTAGTATCCTTAAACTTTAATATATCCTTTGGTTCAAGGTTTTCACCTATTTCCTGCAACCCTCCGTTATCATCAAGAAATCTAATGATACGTTCTCTTGCCGCTATCTTCTGGTGAAAGCCGCATTTAGGACATACGTTAAGGTTTCTTTCCAGTTCTGCGCGGTATACCACCTGTTCACAAGATTCACATTTGGTCCATACACCTTCCGGTATATTATGACGAACAGCCTTTTCCTTATTAGGAGTTATAATTTTTTCAAGCCAGCTCATTAAACAACCTTGTCAAATTTGAATAATCATTAAATAAAAAAAATTGCTGTTATTATAATTCAATACAGCCTTCGTTGCACTTATTTATTCTCTGCGGACTATTTTATGTTGTCTAAACAGGAACCGCAGTCATTACCTCATATTACTTTAGGACAGTAATTACTGAGAATCGTTCAATTGAAACTGTTACTCAGATCATGATTTACCAAGTATTTAAACGGTATTTATCACTCTTTTCCGGTATTACCGTACGCCGAATCCGGAAAACTTCCCGATAAAAAATTATTTTGCAGACACATGCTAATCATAGAATGCAGTAAATAACCTGCCAAACATTAGAGCCGGTTATCATTCATACGATCTGCCAATGACACCTGTTCTGAACCGGTTGAATCTTAAAAATATACGTTTGATATCATTTCTTTACGATCATACACCGGAAATTCTGCCTGTCATATGCCTCATTGCTTCATTCAACATCCCAAAAACGATATCTAGCTTACAAATGTGCAATTTACTTGGCATGCATCAGCGTTTATGAATAACATGTCACAAAGTCAAAAAAATGATTAATGTTATCATTCGATTCAGTGTATCCGTGTTAGGGAAATATCTTTATTCAAGCTTGCATAGAAAATTATTTTTTGTTTTAAACGCTTTTAAGAGTAAGCACCGGTGTCTGACTGCTCTAACTATCCTTTATACCCGATATTTTCGGGATTCAGGATGTCATATCCAAAAGTCACCTGTTTTCAGAAAAAGCGACTGTAGTTTCCGGAGCTCCGACTCGCAGTAATAAAAGAGAAGGATGCCGTCTCAGGTGAGTTCTGTCGCTGTATCTGAGTTTATATAAACAGAACAACTTTATGGCCGGGTTGCCATAACGTTTTTTTCTGTTGGACAAAAGATAAATTATTCCCTCTCCAGGATTACCGGTACATACATAAATGATAGGCGGCTGAAACCGGCACTCTGAAACATACTGATTAATTTTCAGCCGGATATCCGTTACCTGTAGAGCCGGAGACTGCGCCTTTCTGCCTTAAATGAGAAGTAACCGCTGCCGTACATCGAACTGCTGGCGGTCTTAAGACAGAATTAAAGGGGAATCCATCGTTTACGCACTGATAACTGACACAGATACTAAAGTTAAATTTTACTTTTTTCAGATAACGGTTCTTTGTGGTGACTGTCTTAAACGGATATTACCGATTAGAACCGGGAACAAATATCTAACTAGAATATATTTGCAAATAACAGGGTGTATTTATGGGTTCAGTTATTAATGGATATAACAAAACTCCGATTTTTATAAAACTAGCCATCGGTATGGCAATAGGAGCAGTTCTGGCTTTATTCTGTCCGAAACCTTTTATGTGGATGGAAGGCATCGGTCTGGCATTTGTTAATGCATTAAAATACATTGGTCCATTGATGGTGTTTATTTTTATGATAAACGCCATTGTCAGTTCAAATATCGGTAAAGAAAACACATTCGGCCTCAAAAGAGTCAGCCTGATGTTCATCGTGAGCCTGTTCGCAGCCTCAATCCTCTCCATTGTCTGCTGGTTCTGCTTTAAAGTAAATATTGATCCGCACGACGGTGTTACACCTTTAAGAAATGTTGAACTACCTCCTGACAGAAGCATCTTCCATGCCCTGCTTAACGAAATAATCTACAATCCGGTAAAAGCTTTAATCGATGGTAAATATCTGGCCATTGTTATGTGGGCTGTCGCCTTCGGTCTTTTATTCAGAAAAGCGGAACACTCCACCCAGCAGCTGGTAAAAGACACTGCAGATGCCATTACCAAGATCGTCAGATTCTTTATCGCTCTTGCTCCTTTCGGTATCATGGGACTTATGTTCCACAGCATCGTAACCGGAAGAAATGAGGTAAACCTGTATCACTATCCGAGCCTTATTTTCATGTTCATTGCCGTATTCCTGATAATGTTCCTGATTCTTAATCCGCTCATTGTTTTCATCTTTACCAGACAGAATCCGTTCAGAATATTACCTAAGCTGGAGGAAAGTATTATCTATTCCTTCTTCACAGCAAGCTCAGCCGCCAATATTGCCGTAAACCAGAAGATTGCCGAAGAAAACAATGTTTCAAGACAGTTGAGCTCCGTGGCCATTCCCTTAGGGGCAACACTGCATAAACCAGGGTCTGTCATCTCTCTTAATATCCTTACTCTGGTGGCAGCATACGGTGCCGGCGCCAACATCGGATTTATGGATATTCTGTCCCTCGGGCTGCTCTCCATCGTCGCCTCCATGTGTGTTGCCGGTGTAACTAACGGGACACTGCTGCTTATTCCTATCTGTTGCAGTATCTTCGGTCTGGATGAAGGTGTTATCATCCATATTATCGGTGTTAACATCATTATCACCATTATCAGAGATACTCTCTGCACCACAGTTAACAGCAGCTCAGATCTTATGTTTATTATGGCTGTCGACCAGCGTCATAAATCAAGAACGTCAAATCTGGTGGATAACATTATTAACGCTAAACGAAATGAACGCCGTGCCAATAATGAAAATGCCATCAAGAAAGCATTATCCGGCGGTGCAGCTGAAAACAGTCCTGCCGATGAAGAAAAGTAATCTTTCAGATTACCGGTCATAAATATTGCAAAGGCATAATCATAGTTACTGATTATGCCTTTTCTTTTTTTATCTTCTGCTTTTCCTGTTTCGGATACCGGTATGGAATATCTTGAAATCAGTATTTCATCAGCCGGAAAACAGCTCATCACACCCGGACAAAAGCATTACTCTGTCGAAAGCACCTTTTAGGCTGTAGACTCTCACAGCATGTGTACCGCCGCATATCAGTTTTGAGGAAAACCCGCGCATCAGTACCCCTTTTAGAAGCAGAGCTTCGGCCTCTGGACTGTTCTTTCCGCACCTGCTGTACATGGCGGTGATATAGTCTGAGGAAAACGGTGTGTCATACCCGAAAATAAAGTTATCGGCATCAGTCAGAAGAGCCAGCTTATGAACCATACAGAAGCACGCATGAAGATTCCGGTAGGCCGGCATAGCACCTTCCACATCAAGAAAAAACGGTCTGCCGCCCGGCTCACTGCCGGTGAATAGACTAAAGTAGTCTCTTTCCGGATCAAATCTCCCGGAAAGCTTAAATGACCGACCGTCATTTATGATTTCCAGAGAGGTCATGATATCAGCTGCTGCATCACCGCATTCATTTAAAACTGCTGAAAGAGTTTTTTTTAGCGTGACGGTATAAAATGCCTTAAACCTGTGATGCGCCAGCATATCCAGATTCTCACTCTCCGGGCATTGTAAGGTACTGTTTTTTCCGGCAAAGGAGACAATACTCCGGGAAATCTCACCGGCAAAAAGTTCCCTGTGCCGGGAATCGGATATTAAACCTAAAATTGAGCTGCTTCCGTATATACCTTTATTCCTGAACATGAACTCCAGATCCCTGTATGTCAAAGGATGAAAACTTTCTGTTGTATACGGGGTGAAATTCAGCAGTCTGCAGAATTCCCGGCTGCCGGCAAGCTGCTCGTAAATTCTCATACATTCTGAAGAACTGTAGAATACCAGTCCTTGACGATATATTTCTTTAAGTACCTCCAGGGCTCTGCAGAAACTGCCGGCTGTATTTACAGGAAACAGGAGTTCCTCAGTATAATCAGGTGAATTCTCCATTGCTTTAACCAGACTTTCCGGATAAGGCAGATGTCTACTGCCGCTAGAGAACACATTAGGATTCTGCCAGCTTCCCATATCCTTCAGGTCATTGCGCATTTTTAAAAGAAGTATCTCCCGGATACTCTTATGCTCTGAGCAGAGATTGAAGATCTCTTTATCCTCTCCTAAAACCTGCTTAAGACAATCCATCAGGGTATAATCCTGATTATCAGTGGATAAACCGTATTCTCCGGCAGTAAAATATCCTTTTTTATGAAATTTACCGAAATAATTCAACTGATATTTACCGGTGCGGTTTAAATGACAGGTAAAAAATTTAAAATTTTTTATCCCCATACCATGAAACACCTCCGCCGTATATTTTTCATAAGCATCATCCCCGTACGCCGGAAAACTGAATTTTTTACCGGTAAGAACCGCAACAGTGAATTTTCTCCATTCATCACCGGCACGTGTCCTGACATTCTTCTGAATATATGCCGGAAGGTGATGTTCAATACGCCATTTGTCAAAATTACTGAACAACTCCGGTTCTGATGCAGGAAATACCAGTACATGAAAGCCGAAATCAACAGAGACCAGATAGTCTGTCAGAACGGCGACAGATAAAAGCATACTGCTGATATAACGGTCTGCAGCAGTATCGGGATAAACGCATCTGTCAGGCAGGGCTCCGTCATCTGAGGAATTTAAAACTGTAAATGAATAAGATTTAGAACGAGCAAAAGCTCCCGGTATGGCATAATCCATAATTTGAACCCCTTAATTACTATTTACTTACATCTGTGGAATAAAGGAAAAACATACACATTACAAGACAGGATAAATAACTATATTCTATCTACTTAAATTATATACATATTTATAAAAATTTCAAGCTGTTTTCACCATTACACCTCTTTTTTTAGAAGCTCGGCCTAAGCGTAAAAGTCGATTACTCCGTAATCCCGGGAACCTAGACACCTGTACCGATAGATGATTAATCATTGGCTTTTTCAAAAATAAAAAAACTCCGGCAGCATAGTACCGGAGTCCGATATTCAGATGTTCCCTTCAGAAACTGAAGGAAACATACACTGATGACTTATTTTTCATCCATGTATTTCATAATGGCTTCTGCATTATCTTCAAGGAATTTGTCAAAAGGCACCAGCTTGATGTTATTGTCATCATCTGCTGACATATAAACAAGATCAGAGGATATGTCATCACCTTCAGCATTGTAGAACATATAGGTAAAGGCTACGCTGTTTTCACCCATTGATTCTCTGGTGATTTTTGAATTTTTGCTGTATACAACTGTATCCATCTCAATTTCATTATCATCGTCACTGCTTTCCCCGTTAAGACTGAACACGGTAAATAAAGGAACTATCTTATCTCCTTCCTTCAGTCTGATATTCACACGTGAAGGCAGTCCTTCCTCATTATAGGACTGCATACCGATAATCCGGTATTCATTATCTTTACGGTTGTAGATAATTTCCATGTTGTACTCTTCACCGTTCAGCTTTATCGGACTTTCATAAAAGATATAGTCATCAGTTGAATTAACCACGTTTACTGAAAGCGGTGTACCGTCCAGACAGATCCAGGTATTATCAACGGTGTCCGTAAAAATTCCCTTTTCCCAGTCGGCATTAACAGTTTCATCAAAGCCGAGTACGACAAGAGCCCCCTCGTGATTATCCTCATCAGGCAGTATAACCATCATCTGGGCAATGTCCACACGGCTGACTTCTTCAAGCTGTTCCTGAGTTAACTGAACATAACTGTGCCCCTTCTTGTTGAATTTAGGAGGTATATCATTGAGACTTTTGAACTCTTCTGAAAGCTCTCTTTTTTCAGCTGATGACTCCACAAGCTGCAGTAGAGTACTGCCGATAGATGTACCTGATGACGGCTGTGGTTGGGAAACTGAAGATTCCAGAGTCTGAAGCAGGTGATTCATGATATTTCCGCCGGTTCCTTCACCGCTTTCAGCTGATTCTCCTTCGTCCTCATCGGAAGTATCAGTGTCAGCCTCATCTCCTTCACTGTCCCCGGTATCCTCTTCATCTTCCTCTGTACCGTTTTCATTCTCACCGGAGGCACCAAGCTGAACCAGGAAATTGATATAGTCATTGCCGTTCTTTTGATATTCATCAAGAACCGCCAGTACATCACTGTCAAGGACATTCAGCATACTGCCGTACACTTTGGAGAAATCAGTATTAACACTGTGATCCACAAAGAAAGCATATCTGTCCACGTTCTTACTGACCGGATAGTACATAGATATACCGTCACCGGTGCGGTACTTGCCGTTTCTCTTGTAAACCACGGTTTCATCAAGAAGATCCATTACCAGTTCAGCTTTTTTCTTATCAAACTTGCTGATTCCCTCAACAAATTCCCCCATATCCACGGCTTCAGGACAGTTTGGCTTCTTCTTGGTGGTTCCGTATGACTGCACATTCTTCTGCACCACACGTTCCATGTAATTCATCTGTTTTTTGTTGTTGACCACCTTTTTACCGACTGAACTTGAAAAATCAGCCATAGCCCGGGCTAACTGAGGGAATTTATTCAGATCTATTACGGAGAGAGTGGTTGTCTCGATATTTTTTCCGGAATTGAATTCAATGTAGCTGTCTACAATGGCTTTACTCACTTCAAGAGGAGACATCTGCGGATTCTTTACCAACTGAGCAACCCACTGGTCATATGTCCAGCCGTAGCCGGGTTCGACATCCTCTGAAGCTATCATGTAGTCGGCAAACGGACTTATCAGTGTCGCCACATTGAAACTTGCCATCAGACACGCATCAAAACCTATAATGTCAAAATACTTGGCGGCACGTTCCCCGAAGGCATCCGCCAGAGCAATGTTCACCTCATCAATTTTCAGGAATGAATCATCAAAAAGTTCATCATAACCGACCCCGCCGGTAGGACCGCCTCCATGGTTCCAGATAATAAGCATCTTATGCTTGGCATCATAGCGGGCATCACCCCACTTGATAAAATCGATAAGAGTTTTAGCTTCACCCATTGACTGGTTTTTAAGAGATTGAAGCTTTACCAGCTTTTTATTTTCAATGGTGTATCTGCCCAGTTCACTGTTTGATATATTGTCATGCCACTTCTTGGCTCCGCCTGTCTCTACAAGAACTCTGACATTCTTTCCGGGATTGGCCTTTTTTATCTCCTTTAAATCATCAGAAGCATCGGCATCACGCGTTTCCAGATCACTGCCTACGAGATAAACATATATCAGCCATTCACTCTGCTGTTTTTCAGCAGCATGACAGGCAGCAGGATAAATCGCAATAATAGCGCAGGCCACCAGAGCAAAGAAATACTTTTTTAAATTTAAAAAAATCATAATAAAACCAGGTAATAAGTTTAAACAAACCTTATAAATTCACTAAAAAAAACAGCGACATCAACGTATAGGTATGAACCATAACATTTAAGGTATTGACGGCAGGCATTTTGAGTTCAGAATGCTGCGGAAAACAGCGGGACATTCAAAATAACCGGATTGCCTTGGGCATTGATCTCCGTCATCAGTCATCCGGAATGCAGATCCTTAAAAAGTCGATACTGGAAATATCCATACATTGATAAAACGACGTCAGCCTATCACCGCAACCGGCTGATAATAATAAAATATTTTTAACTTCTGACATTTTTGTGATACTGCTCAATTTACCATCAATATCAATATAAAAAAACATTCACGTAAAATACAAAAGAAAGGATATTTATAAGCCGTGCGGATGCCGTACAGACGGAATGTATCTTAAACCGTAAGCCTCCATATAATCAGCTGCCGGCCTTCTACTCGTCACTATCTGAGAGGTTTTCAGCTGCATTTTTTTTCTCTTTTTCCGCCTCACGCTGCTGTTTTTTCTGCAGCCTTCTCATAGCAAAAAAATCGGAAATCATTCTGCCGCACTCCTCAGCGAGAACACCTGATACAACTTCCGGATGATGATTGTGTCTCGAATCCTGAAATATATTAAATACCGATACATCCGCCCCGGTTTTATAATCGGAGGCTCCGTATACCACTCTGGATATCCTGGAATGAATAATACTGCCGGCACACATAATGCACGGCTCTAAAGTAACATAAAGAACCGTATCTACCAGCCGGTAGTTTCCGAGACGGTGTCCGGCCTCTCTGATAACCGTAACCTCCGCATGAGCCGTGGCATCATGATCAGTAATCATCCGGTTATGCCCCCTGGCAATAATTTCATTATTGAGAACCAGTACGGCCCCCACCGGAACCTCTCCTAAAGCCGCCGCTCTGGCAGCCTCCTTCATGGCCTCACGCATAAAAAAGACATCACTGTCTGTTTTTTCTGCCGCTATAACATCATCACTGTTCATACGCACCTGAATAGAGTCTCCGGATAAAAAGACTATCCGGTTCAGATCATAAAAGCATTACTTATCCGCAAAAAAAAAGGGCTTACCGCATGGTTTCGCGGCAAGTCCATTTCTTCTCATTCTTTTTTTTACAGAGTTCCCTTGTAATCAGGATCAAAACTTCCCATCTTAGGTTTATTCTGCTGCCAGTAAGGGGAATATGAGCGGAGCTCGCTGATAATCTGAGGCACCACTTCAATTACTTTGTCAATCTCAGATTCCTTGGTGAAACGGCTCAGACTGAAGCGAACTGTTCCATGGGCTGAAGTGAACGGAATCTTCATAGCTTTCATAACATGAGACGGTTCAAGTGATCCGCTGGTACATGCACTGCCGCTGGTAGCGGCAATACCGAACTCATTAAGCTTAAGCAGAATACTTTCACCTTCAACATATTCAAAAGCAATGTTCAGGGTATTGGCTGTTCTGTTTTCCACATCACCGGTAACAAAGCAGTTTGGCACAGCCTTGAGAATGCCGTACTGCAGGCGGTCACGCAGTTCCCTGACCGTATCATTCATCATCGGCAGATGCATCTGAGCCAGTTCACAGGCCACACCGAGACCTACAATGTAAGGGGCATTTTCCGTACCTGCTCTGCGGCCTCTCTCCTGGTGACCTCCGTGCATAAATGAACGGAATCTGGTTCCTCTTCTAACATAAAGCACCCCGATCCCTTTCGGTGCGTGAATCTTGTGACCGCTGAAGCTCAGCATATCGATTTTGGTTGATTTAAGATCGATGTTAATCTTACCGGCAGCCTGCACACCGTCGGTGTGGAACTGAGCCCCTACTTCCTTGGCCATTTCAGCCATCTGTTCAACCGGGAAGATGGTGCCGGTCTCGTTGTTGGCCCACATTACTGATACTATGGCCACTCTGGTACTCAGAAGACGGCGGTATTCTTCAAGATCAAGTCTGCCGTGTTCATCTACACCGAGATAATGCACCTTATAGCCCTTTTTCTCAAGAGCTCTGCAGGTATCCAGAATAGCCGGATGTTCAACTGCTGTGGTAATGATCTCCGGGCGGTCCGGATTGGCGTTTACCGCACTCCACAGTGCGGTATTGTCTGATTCAGTGGCACAGGCTGTAAATATGATTTCATCGTCATATTCAGCACCGAGAAACTCCGCCACCTGATGTCTGGCCTTGTCAATGGCATGACGGACAGGTTCAGCATAACTGTGCATTGAACTTGGATTGCCGTAAAATTCGGTAAAAAACGGAATCATGGCGTTGTATACCAGAGGATCTGTTTTGGTTGTGGCATTATTATCCAGATAAATTCCTTCAGTCATCTTCCTTACTCCATGTACCGCGCATTAACCGTGAAAATGATCGTGAGATGCAGTACCCACGTTAACTACCTGAATGTATTCACCGATAGCTTCCATAATCTGCTGCTGAATCCATGAAAGAGTCATATCTGTCATCATACAGCCGGTGCACGCTCCGGAAAGCTCTACCTCTACCCTGTCTGCTGTTACTCTCTTTAACACGACATCACCCCCGTCCTGGGCAAGAGCAGGCTTCATTCTTTCTATAATATCAACAACAGCCTGGTAGAAAGGAACCTCTTCATTAACCGGACCGGTATACTCGCCGCTCTCTGACTTGACTTCAACGGTGATTTCCCCGTCTTCGTCATGCTCATGATCATGTTCACAGCAGGCATCCTTCTGATTCTTGTAATAGGCATCACCGGCCATTTCATCGAGAGTCTTCTTAATGATTTCCTCAATCTTTTCAATACAGGAGCCGCAGGCACCGCCGGCTTTGGTATAGTTGGTTACGTCCTCAACAGTCTTTAAATTGTTTTCCTTGATGGCTCTGACAATCTTGCTTTCATCAATACCGAAGCATTTACAGATAAGCGGAGATTCCTCATTGTCATGAACATAATCCTCACCCTTATAGTTGGCAATGGCGGCCTCAAGAGCTTCACGTCCCATTACTGAGCAGTGCATTTTCTGAGGAGGCAGACCGTCAAGATAATCAGCCACATCCTGATTGGTAACCTTTAATGCATCATCAATATTCTTACCGATAATCATTTCGGTCAGAGCTGATGATGAGGCAATGGCACTGCCGCAGCCGAATGTCTGGAATCCTGCATCTTCAATCACGTTGGTTTCCGGGTTGATTTTCAGCATTAAACGCAGAGCATCGCCACATGAAATGGAACCGACGTCACCAATGGCATTGGCATCTTCAACAACCTTGGCATTTCTAGGATGGAAAAAATGATCTTTTACTTTTTCTGAATAATCCCACATAAAAAAACAACCCTCTTTATGATACTCTTTTTTTATTCTTTGTTTATCAGGCAGTCTCCATACTTAAAGGATTTAGCAAAACGTACGGGAATACATCTGAAACAGCTTCTGTTTCTCAACCGGTCTCCGGCTTATTCATCACCGTGCCCGGGCTTTTTTTTCTGAACTATGTTCTAAGTATTTCTCACCTGAAGTTTCATCAAATTATAGATCATTAATCACATTTAAAAGAGATAATTTTGCCAAAATTGATAAAAATTATCATTAAGTAATGCCGTCATGTTAATAATAATCAATGTTTCCCCGCTAAAAACAGTACCTGAAGCAGTCTGTATACACCTGATAATTCCGTTTTTCCGGTAAATCCCCGCAGTAAGATCATCATTACAAAAATGAAGGCTGTTTCGATTTAAAATCCTTATGTTCCAAACTCTTGCGAGAAGGTGTTCCGGATTCAGGTAAAGAAATAATGGAGTCCGTTATCGTTAGATCCAAAAAAGAACAGATGCCATTAAAGAATAAAGATAGTGTTTGTCCGTAGCCGTGACAATAGCGATGTCAGAAGCTTTGGAGCTGTATTCGATGAATGTAAGCAGGAACTGCAGGAAATCCACTTAAACATAGCACCTGATACTTTAATAAATACCTTTACAGGCCATGTTATGGTTTTACGTTACCGGAAGCTGCTCAAAAAAGGCTGCTATGAAAAAGCTTTATCCTTGGCCCGTGAAATGATCAGTAGCTGGTTTACCAAACAGATAGCTCACGTTCAGGATTTTTTTACACGTTTTCGGGAGGATTTATTTCCATAAAGAATCAGGGCAAACTGATTAAATAATCATCGCAAGTTTATAAAGAGCACCGGAATCTCATGGTTTAAGGTTTGGTCCCGGAAAATTTACTGGGAAAGTTGAGTTATAAAAAACTGTATGATCATGACATTTTTAAAATGATATGTTTATCTCCGGCATTAATTGATATAATTTATCTAGACGTCTGAAAAACACGGTATCAGCTTCCGGAGTACAGATATAACATAAGTAATCAGCCTAACAGCACGACTGCTGAAGACTTTCTTCAGCATATTCCGCATAACGGAGCTTTTACCTGCTGGAACGGGGCCAGGAACAACACAGAAAAACTACAACGCATTAAGGTAATTTAATGGAAAAGAGTAAAAAAAACAAACTCTCATTTTCCTCAAAATTAGGGGGAATGCTTGCCGTAGCAGGTTCTGCTGTCGGTTTGGGAAACATCTGGAGATTTCCTACAGAAGCCGGTTCTAACGGCGGTTCCGCCTTTATTCTGGTATACCTTGCAGTTGTTTTTATTTTCGGTATTCCGATGCTGCTTACGGAATTTATCATAGGCCGCCGCTCCAGAGCCAATGTCGGCAATGCCTATAATGTACTGGCTCCGAACAGCCCCTGGAGATTAATCGGACATGCTTCAGCCATAATCGCATTTGTAGTATTCTGCTACTACAGTGTGGTGGTGGCATGGGTACTATACTATTTTTGGGAGTCCTTAATCGACGGATTCAACGTAGACGGAAGTCAGGCACTGGAGGGATTACAGTCAGCATCCGTTACAGGCACTTACGATGATATTTTCGCGAATTTTATTCAGCATCCGTTCTTACCGCTGGGATTTCTTCTTATAACACTGTTCATTATTCACTACATTATTACCGCCGGAGTTCAGAACGGTATTGAAAAAGTATCCAAACTGCTGCTTCCTGCTCTCTTTACTGTAATGGTTATACTGGCCATATTCACATCAACAATGCCCGGGGCTGCAAAAGGGTACAGTTTCTTGTTCTCCTTTAATCTGGAATATATCAACACCAAAGTATGTCTCGCAGCCCTCGGTCAGTGCTTCTACTCCTTCTCCATCGGCATGGGGCTTGTCACCTATGCCTCTTATTTCCAGAAAGAGAATAATTTAAACCATACCGCTGCTTCCGTCGGTCTCATGGATACTCTGGCTGCAGTTATTGCCGGTCTGATAATTTTCCCTGCGGTATTCTCAATCCCCAATGCTTCACCTTCAAGAGAAACCGAGCTGGTGTTTGTAACACTGCCTAGTGTATTCAACTCATTTTTTGAAAAATATCCTCTGTTGAACTGGCTGATTCCTTCAGCTTTCTACTTCATTCTGTTCATCGCGGCTGTAACCTCAGCCATGTTTCTGCATGAAGTGGCCACAGCATATATCTGTGAAAAAGCCAAACTATCCAGAAAAAAATCAGCCCTTATTGTCACCCTGACAAGCGGCATCATAGGTTCCGCAGCCTCATTATCCATGGGTCCGTGGCATCATTACACCATTGCCGGCATGAACTTCTTTGATCTGCTCGACTTTATCTCATCACGTATTTTCCTGCCGTTAACCGGACTTGGTGCAGCACTCTTTGTCGGCTGGAAAATGAAAAAAAGTGATGTTTATGACGAACTTACCAGTGGCGGTATGTTTAAATTCGTATGGTTTAAAATCTTCATGCTGCTTATCCGTTTCGTTATACCGATCCTCATTATCACCATCATGGTGACAAATTTCATACTGTAGTAAAAAAAAGCGGCACCGGTCCTTCTGCAACCGCCCTACCGGTGCCGTATAACAAAAAAAACAGAAGCTTGGCCCCGGGCACACACAAAAATCCCGACCGTTTTCTGTTTGTAATAGAAGTTCTTTTGTAAAATCATCTCCTGCAGGATTTTTTTATTTAAGCCTGCTGTAGATTTCCGGAAAAGCTGATTATGTTAAGCAATAATGAACTGGCCGTTGTTACCAACGGATTCCTGTCTCTTCAGGCAAGACTTATCTACACTGTTTATCTTATTCCCTGTGCGGAAAACGGTGAAATAATTCTTGATTACCTCAGAGCCGCCCAGTCCGTAACAATAATTGACAGAAATACCGGCTGTGCCGTTTACCAGCCGAATTACAGTGAAGTCAACGAATTTATTATAGAGCTCATCAATGCCGGACTGCTGGAGGTAATCCCCCGGAAAGACGGCAGTCAGGTGAACAACGGAGCTCACTGCCGTCTCCCGTACAGGTTCTATAACGAAATGACCCGGTGCTCTTTCAGGCTTTACAGAATGTATCCGGAATGGCAGCCTACGGAACAGTTTTTTGATCAGGCAAGATTCAGCGGTCTCAGCAGAACTGAATATACTATGGCTGAACTTCAGGAGTTTATCAGCTACTGGATAACACGGGACTGCGTCAAGGATGATTCTCTCTGGAACCTGACATTTATCAACTATTTAAAAAGAAAACACAAGGAAATCTGATTTTTTCCCGGTTATCCGGATATGCAGTCTTTCAGCCAAAACGTATTTTATCCTCCATATCATGTAGTTTTTTGATATAATTAGCGTAATTTTTTTAAAGTAAAGCACCTTTTTACAAAGGACACCGTTCATGCATGACAATATTTTTGCCGCTCCGCGGGATCGTATAGGGGATTTTTCATTTGACGATACCGTAGCCAGCGTTTTTCCGGACATGATCAAAAGATCCGTACCTGGTTATTCCAACATTGTTAGTGCAATCGGCATGTTCACCGGCAAATTCTCGAAACCGGGTACCGCCCTGTATGATCTAGGATGCAGTCTCGGCGCCTGCACCATCGAAATGAAGCGCTATGCTGCGGAAAACTGCCGGGTGATTGGCATTGATAATTCAGAAGCCATGGTGTCCAGAGCAAAGGAAATCGTCAAAGGATACAAAGGAAATGCCGAGGTCAGTATTATTACCGGCGATATTACCGATTTTGATTTTGAACCGTCATCCGTAATGGTTCTCAATTTTGTCCTGCAGTTTATCGAACCGGCTAAAAGAAAAGCGCTGCTTAAAAAGATTGCCGACGCTCTTGTTCCCGGAGGAATTCTAATACTAAGTGAAAAATTCAGATTTCCTGATGAAAAGATTCAGGACACTCTGTTCAACCTGCATCTGGATTTCAAAAGAGCCAACGGGTACAGCGAACTGGAAATCAGCCAGAAACGGACCTCTCTCGAAAATGTACTGATTTCGGACGATATTCCGACTCATATCTCCAGACTCAAGGAATGCGGCTTCAGCCATGCTGATGTCTGGTATCAGTGCTTTAACTTCGGCTCCATTATCGCCATAAAATAAGAATCAGGACTATTTGCGCCCTGATCCGGAATGGTATAAAAACTACGGAGCAATAACTGAAAAAAAATTTAGAGAACAGAACGGATAAGATAAAACAATACCACATAACAGAACCCTGAAGCATAAATACGACAGATATGGCCTGTGCTTTTTTCTATAGCCGCAATTGTTTCAGTTCTGCAAACAATAATTACAGATACGTTCCCACACCATGAAACGTATCTTTTGCACATATATGCTTTGTATATAAATGTATTAAAACTGTAAAGGATTCAGTAATTCGGAGTCAAAAAAACAGCATGTTTGCCCCATTTGATAATTATCTGGAAATAATAGCAAAGGATCCACTTCTATGTAACTGGCTGACCAGACTTCCCCTTGATCTGCAGAATTTCTTAAAATCAAGTGAAGGTCAGGAATTCCGCCGCTATGAAAAAATTCTTGAGAGAACCAGATCTCTGACGTCAGACACTCTTGATTTAAACACTGAATACGTCAGCTGCGGTGATACCGGCGCCATCACCGAAAGGCAGCATACCATGCTTCAGGCCCTTTACCGGGAAATGATGCCGTGGCGTAAGGGGCCGTACTGTCTCTTTGGAGAAAAAATTGAATCCGAATGGCGCAGCTTTATGAAATGGGACCGGCTGATTAAAGGCATATCACCGCTTAAGGACCGCAGGATTCTTGATGTGGGATGCGGTAACGGTTATCACATGTGGAGAATGCTCGGAGAAGGAGCCTCACTGGTTACCGGTATAGACCCGTGCGCACTCTTTACCGCTCAGTTTGAGCTCTTTAAAAGATGCACTCCTAAGGAAATACAGAACAGAATACATTTACTGCCGCTAGGGATTGAGCAGCTGCCTGCTCTTGAAGCCTTTGACACGGTTTTCTCCATGGGGGTTCTCTACCACCGCCGCAGTGCTGTCGATCATTTAATCCAGCTGCAGAACCAGCTGGTTCCTGGCGGAGAGCTGGTACTTGAAACCCTCGTCATTGAAGGTGACGAAAGTACGGTTCTTATACCTAAGGATCGTTACGCAAAAATGCCTAACATCTGGTTTATACCATCGATCAAAACTCTGGAAAATTTATTAAATAAA
The DNA here is from genome assembly GCA_900315145.1 of uncultured Pseudomonadota bacterium. GTDB lineage: Bacteria > Pseudomonadota > Gammaproteobacteria > Enterobacterales > Succinivibrionaceae > Ruminobacter. Next base: position 23,027 of record OMYE01000027.1, read on the forward strand.
TGTGGCTTTATTAATGTAAAATTAATAGACGTATGTATGACCACCATCGAAGAGCAGCGTCGAACCGAATTAATGACCACTGAATCACTGGAGGATTTCCTTGATCCTCATGATCATACCAGAACAGTTGAAGGTTATCAGGCTCCGACAAGGGCAGTATTTACGGCCCAAAAAAAAGGAAGATAAGTTATGTTGAGAATAAAAAAATGGATGAGTATGTCCATTGCTTCTGGTTTAATGTTATTTACCATGGGATGTCAGCTACCGGCAGGAAAGGCGGCAGCCGCTGATTCATCAGCGACACTGAATGAAATCGCCAGAACCCAGAATCAGATTCTGCCGGAACTTACCGCTCTTAAAGAAGAGATCAGCGCTCTGAAAGAAAGCCAGACCAGTGAGATTCAGGCGCTGAATAACAAGATTGATCATCAGAATTCTCACAGCCGCGAACTGCAGAATATTAATAATTCCATTAACTCTCTGCGCAATTCGCTGAACAGTTCGGCAAACGCCAAAACTCCGGAGGTTGTCAAAACCATGTCAAACAACTCTGACAATACAGCCATGAACGACGGAAAACTCATCTTCGGTGAAGTTGAATGGATTTACATTGCCGATGCCGACTCCTCTCTTGAAGGACGTATCGATACAGGAGCATCCATCTCCTCAATCAGTGCCAAGAACGTTGAAAGGTTCGAAAGGGACGGAAAAACATGGTACCGTTTCACCATTCCGATGAATGACAGCGAAGGTGTTACCGTTGAAGCTCCGTGGGTACGTACCTCCACAATAAGACAGGTATCCAACCAAAGCGGCATTGAGGATCGTCCTGTTGTCAAAATGACCTTCAAGGTAGGCAGTCACACAGGTAAGGCTGAGTTTTCTCTGAAGGACAGAACGACCATGGTTTATCCTATCCTTATAGGCAGGGAATTCATCAAGGATTTCGCAGTAGTTGATGTTTCACGTAAACATGTTCAGAAGAGAATCGATGCCAAAAATATCTTCAGTAACTACCAGGATACCAAAGGAAACAGACTGGCAAAGGAAAAGAAGGAAGATATTCAGGCCAAACCTGCGGATAACGGCAAGGTGAATACATCCAGCACCCCTGCCAAGAAAAACCAGTAGAATACACTGATTCCATATAATAATCTGAAGATACCGGCTGTCTTCGGATTATTTGTTTACAGGCCGGAATAAATCAGCAGAGAGTGATTACGGGAATATGCATAACTCCCGGCTGATTTCAAAACTATCATAATGTATATAAAAGTTTTAAGGTGACCAACATGATGAGTCGCGGCGTTTACTACCTGGTTGTAGCATTTCTGTCCATAGTAGGAATATGCTTAATGTTATATCAACATGTAACCTTTCAGGTACCATGGATTCCGGATAACAAAAACATCGCCTGGGATATCGAAGCCAAAATCAGTTTTCAGGCCAATACTGAAAATCTTCCGGTAAGGGTCTCTCTAGCAATTCCTGAACCGCAGCCGGGATACAAGGTGGTATCAGAAGCAACCGCCAGTCCGGACTACGGTCTCATATATAGGGAACAGCGTGCCGAATGGAGTAAAAGATCCGTTTCCGGCAATCAGATTCTCTACTACAGAGTACAGGTTCTGGCCGATGATGCCTTCACCACCAATTCCATGACTGTACCGGAAATTGAAGAAGTACTCGAACCTGAACCATACCTTTCTGCAATTAATCAGATTAAGGATGCTGCCTATTCAAGAAGTACCGAGCCTTTTTCATTTACCAATGAAGTATTCAATGAACTGCACAATCAGGACCAGAATGCCAAGCTGCTGCTGAACAAATATAAAAAACCGGCATTAATCGTAAAGATTCTGAATCAGGCAGGCATCCCGGCAAAAGAGGTTAAAGCACTCAAGCTGGAGGACGGCAGACGTAACCAGAAGCTTATATCCTATATTGCCGTATTTAATGAGAAGCACGAATACAATATTTACGACCCGTTCGGTGAAACTCAGGGACTTGGCAGAAACGTATTCATATGGAACAACAATAACAACTCCATCATCGATGTCACCGGTGGTACCGATTCCGATATCAATTTCTCCATTGTACGCAACACCATCAGCGACCAGAAAGCTCTGGAGCTTAAACACAATGTCGCTAATCAGAACGGCAAGGAATTCGTGGACCTGTCCGTAAATGCCCTGCCAATAGAGGAAAGAGCCGTATTCAAGGGTATTCTGCTCATTCCTATCGGGGTGCTGATTGTTGTCTTCCTGCGTATTATCGTAGGTCTGAAGACATCAGGAACCTTCATGCCGGTACTGATTGCCACCGCCTTCCTGCAGACCAATCTTTCTGTAGGTCTTATCGGTTTCCTGACCATTGTGGGTATTGGTCTTATCATCCGTTCATGGCTTTCCCACCTGAACCTGCTGCTGGTAGCCCGTATATCCACGGTAATCATAACGGTAATCGGTATTATCGGTATTTTAAGCTTAATTACCTACAAAATCGGTATATCTGATGCCATAAAGATCACCTTCTTCCCGATGATTATTCTTTCATGGACCATTGAGAGAATGTCAATTCTCTGGGAGGAGGAAGGATCTAGAGAGGTATTTAAACAGGGTTCCGGTTCTCTGCTCGTCGCCGTACTGGCATACCTTGCCATGAAAAACGGTATAGTCCAGCACATTACCTTCAATTTCCTCGGGCTGCAATTAATCATTCTGGCCGCAGTACTTCTTATGGGTAACTACACCGGCTACCGCTTAAGTGAATTAAAACGCTTCAAGCCTCTCGCCGAACAGATTAATTCCCCTACCCAGCAGAAGCTGGAGGCTGACAGATTAAAACAGGAAATAAAAGAACTTAAAAAGGACTTGTAAAAATGAATTTCTGGCCTTTTAAGAAATACTGTTCACCATTCACCCTGACAAGACTGGGTATTATGGGAATGAACCAGCGTAATGTTAACTACATCGGCAGATACAATGACAGAGCCCTTTTTCCGCTGGTTGATAACAAGCTGCTGACCAAGGAGCTGGCATTAAAGAACAAAGTCAATACCACCAATCTGATCGGCTCCATCAAGCATCAGTACGATGTGGAGAACTTTGTAAAAATTGTCGCCGGTTACAACGGTTTCTGCATCAAGCCGGCACATGGCTCTGGCGGTAAAGGGATCCTGGTTATTGTCAAGGTTGACGGTAACAAGTTCATTAAGCCTAACGGTCAGGCTCTTAATTCTCTGGACATTCAGAGACATATTTCCAACATTCTGGCCGGACTGTTCTCTCTAGGTGGCAAACAGGACTTTGCCCTGATTGAAGATCTTATCAACTTCGATGATGTATTCTCCGACTACAGCTTCGAAGGCGTACCGGACGTCCGCGTCATTGTTTTCAGGGGATATCCGGTAATGAGCATGATGCGTCTTTCCACCTCAACCTCTGACGGCAAGGCCAATCTCCATCAGGGGGCCGTAGGTGTCGGACTGTGCCTGAGAACCGGAAAGGCTGTCCGGGCTGTGCAGTTTAATTTCCCGATAGAAAAGCATCCGGATACCGGTGCTCTTCTAAGCAACCTGCAGGTTCCGCAGTGGCAGAACGTACTTAATCTGGCGTCAAGCTGCTACGATATGTCGAGACTCGGATACATCGGTACAGACATTGTTCTCGACAAGAAGCGTGGTCCTCTGCTTCTTGAACTTAATGCCCGTCCCGGAATGGCCATTCAGACAGCGAACGGTGCCGGCCTGCTGCCTAGACTCCACTTTATCGAGGCCTTTATTAACAGATACGGTTATCTGCCTCCGGAGGAACGTGTAAAGGTTTC
>OMYE01000047.1 GCA_900315145.1 uncultured Pseudomonadota bacterium
CAGTTAGCAGAAGGTATCGAAAAAATTGGAGCAGAAATCATTGTTTTTAAGGACATTTCTGGTAGCAGAAATCCGGACAAACTAGCAAATCATTGACAATGAGCAAAGAAAGAAACAAAAGCACTGAGCTTTAGGCATTAATTTAAAGACCACTCCTGACTAAAGGATGGTATTTTCACCAGAATAAATATTCCTGAACAGCAAGTATTGACTCCATAATTACATTTTTAGAAAAAATTGCGCTATATGCTCATGCTAAGAGTTTTCGGTATCTTTACCTACATGAATCAGCCAAAGGCCTCTATGACAAAAATTCGATATTAATGGTTCGCAGATGGTATTTGTTCTCATTTCAATGACAATGAATAACATATAAAGAGAAAGAGAATAAAAGCGAAAGATACTACATAAGAAATAGTATACGCAGTGAAATATTGTTACATTTTCCAAAAGACTAATGAAAGAAGCTGTCATTAAAGATATAAGAAACTTGTTGAATCATGGTGATAGAATGATTAATTTTAGTAAATCAAGTGATTATTTTCATGATTAATTGCTAGTTTAACACTGGGTAAAATTAGGATATTTTTTCATTTTCTCTTATTTTTCAATACTTTTGTTGTTATTGTTCTATTAATATTTACCATTTTTTCTTATTTAATTTCTTATTTAATATTGAATAAATACTACCTTTTAAATTTAAATAAGAGCACATTATTTTAAATTTAATTAATTCCTTATTTAAATTTAAATTATTTTATTTTGAATAATAGATTATAAGATATTTATATTTGATTTTCTTATTTAAAATATCACTAATTTTCTTATTTAAAATAAAGTAAATTTAAAATGATTAATAATAGCTATTTTTATTTTTAATATATAAGAAAATTTCATTTTTACCCCTTTTCCCAGGAGGTGGTTTTTGTGTAATTTATACTGTAATATATATGTAATTATTAGTGTAAATTACACTGTAAGTATTTTTATATCACTTTTCTCTGATACCTGTAGTATGACCTTATATTCACGTCTATCTTCTTCATTCTTAGTTATGCGAATCTTTACTCCCCTACTTTCCTACATTAGCTTAAAACACAAAATTATCCGGTTTATTCATTCAGGAACGTCCATCACTTCTTCCGTATTTTTCCATACTCCATTCATTACTCTCTCTTTCAGTTTATTTCTTTCACCTCCCCGCCCCCGTATAGTTACTACCAGACATACCTTGTCCATGTGCAGTACGCTGCACATAACAGCTCCACCATTAAACAATAAGATATCCAAACGACGGATTGGGGGATAAAGGGACAAGGGATATGAATATATACTGGGAACAACGGATGATATAGGAGGAGCAATCAGCTTATGTACAACAACTCAAAAATCAAGGAAAAGGGATATGTCTCGTTCAGAGGCTGCAGTGCTGAAAAATAAAGGATATAATTGAGAAGGACAAAGCTTCTAATGAGAGGTCGTACGCCTCATAACAAGGCATACTTTACGGCCGAATCAGAACAAAAAAAAATAATGGAAGCCGCAACTTAAAATAGGCAGGAACACGATTACATCGCTAAAAACCAAAAAAAAGCCCCAAGACAACACACCATCTCGGGGACAAAGACTAGCCTAAGCTATATTGAGAGTTTTAATCAGTGATTCATTTAATGCAGAAATCTTTATCAGATAATCGTATGAAAGCCTTATACAGCTGCATGTGTGAAGGTTTACCTCACGATTAAGCTTATCCATACCTATTAACAGAGGAGAATTGCTAATCTGCATTAAATAACAAGTATTCGTTAACTTATCGTTTTCAACTACAACGAAATCCCCTTCACTGGACCTACCACCAGCCCGAGTGTAATTAGGGACAGCTATCACTACTTCACCTATTTCCGGAGCTCTTCCACGACCACAGCTCTTAAAGAGATGGTCTACAGGATTAAGCTTCTTATGGAATCTGCGTGTAGCCACAGCGTTGTAAGCAAGCAAGCATTTTTCATCATCAGAGAAGGGAAAATCAGAAAAACTTTCGCGAAACTCTTTAAAACACGCTATGTCGTCTCTTGTGAATCCGCATTCACCAGGAAAATCGTCGCAAAGGTTACTTCTGCTCAATAAGGTCGGGCCATTATACACACCGTTAGTTGTAATAACTGTAATGCATAAGCGGTCCATGTTGGCATTATACTGCCACTTAAACCGTTCCCATTCATTATGAATAACCAGACCCTGCGACATTTATATATCCCGTTGAATAAATTAAATTATTTATCTCTTATTTAATTTGAGTTTAAACTTTATTTAATTTTAAATCAACAGAAAAATATTTATTTAATTTAAAAAACCTCAAAATATTATAAGTAGTTCACGATATTTTTAATTAAAGCAGGACCTTTGTAAATAAAACCGGTATAAATCTGAACTAATGATGCTCCGTTTTTAATTTTCTCGGCAGCTGCCATTGGAGAATCTATTCCCCCGACACCGATGATAGGAATTCTTCCCTGAATGTGCTGATTAATCTTTGCCAGCACCTCGGTACTCTTTTTGAATTCCGGTTTACCACTCAACCCCCCTGCTTCAGTTACATGCGGCATATTGGCAATCATATCGCGATCTAAAGTGGTATTGGTAGCAACTATCCCGTCTACTTCGTTTTCCAGGAAGATATTGCAGATATTGGCAATTTCCTCATCACTTAAATCAGGAGCAATCTTTATGGCGATAGGAACATATTTATTACGTGACTGCGCCAGTTCCTTCTGTTTTTTCTTCAAAGCCTGTACCAGTTCAACAAGAGCGTCGCCTAACTGCAGGGTGCGAAGATTAGGAGTATTAGGAGATGAAATATTCACGGTAACATATGAGGCATAGTCATATACCTTTTCCAGACAGTACAAATAGTCGGAAACGCTGTCCTCTATCGGAGTAACCTTATTCTTACCGATATTTACACCGAGAATCCCCTTATAACGTGATTTCTTAATGTTTTCCACGAGATTATCCACGCCGAGATTATTAAACCCCATACGATTGATAATACCTTCAGCAGGTTTTACTCTGAAAAGTCTAGGCTTGTCATTTCCAGGCTGAGGCTTCGGAGTAACAGTTCCTACTTCAATGAAACCGAATCCAAGAGCTGCAAAAGCATCAATAGCCTCACCATCCTTATCAAGACCGGCAGCAAGACCGACCGGATTAGGAAATTCAAGTCCCATTACTTTACGAGGTCTTGATTCAACCTGCTGGGAAATCATTCTGGTAAACAGAGGTACAGAGCCGGCAAATCGCATCATATTCATGGTTAACACATGGGCTTTTTCCGGATCCATGGTAAACAGGCAAGGTCTTACCAACGGCTCATAAAGTGAATAAAGCATAGTTTCCTGGTTCCTATTAGAGGTTTAACAATAATTAATAGAATATCTGACAGTTCTGTCATTGTTAAGATAAACTCAACCGGTGTATCGTATTCGTTCAATCCGGATTTTTTTTGCCGGAATGACACCAAAATAACATTCTCAAACGCCAGAATCTGATAACCGCCCTATTTTATCACTTATGTGCTTTTTTATCTCTTAAAATCAACCTTTGACCGTATGTATTCTCATATACCCACTCCTGGCCATAACCGGCCTCCCCGTTCTGATTGTTCTTTCTCTGAAACAAACTCCACCGGCAGGAATCCATAACTCTGGAGAGATGTCAGAAGTCAAAAAAAGAGGAATTACCTCAGCAATTCCCCTTCTTTACATAACATCAGCGGAACAGAACACCGCTCCTGATGATTCGTAAACTATGAGCTTTGTTTTAAAGCCTTGTCAATTATCTCAAAAATGGAATCACTCAGTTTAGGCAGCTTCAGCAGTCTGTTGAAGCACTGGGTAATCATTGACTTACGCTTATTATCCAGTCTGTTAAGATTAAGCATCGGTGTCATGATTCTTGCTGCTACATGAGGATTGGTTTCGTTTAACTTTTCAACGATTTCTGTCATAAATTCATAACCGCTGCCGTCAATACAGTTAAAGCATTCCGGATTAGCTGCGGCAAAGGCCCCTATCAAGGCTCTTACCCTGTTCGGATTAGCCAGATCAAAACACTTATGCTGCATCAGTTCCTTGACTCTGCTGAGAGTTTCAGGGAACGGAGCAGTAGCCACGGCACGGAAATAATTATCGAAAACCAGAGGATTATGCTGCCACTTATTTTCAAAATCACTGAGAATATCATTTTCCACTGCCAGATTTTCACCTACGGCAGTATTCATGGCAATCAGAACATCAGTCATATTGTCTGCATTCTGATAGTATTCCATAACAATTTCACCTGCTTTAGCGGCTTCACCGCGCATTACCAGTCCCTTAACATAGAACCTTAAAGCAGTTCTGGTCAAATCTCTTGAACCAATCTGTTCCTCCGTGCATTCATACTTTATGCCTGCGCTCTGACGCTTAAGCAGTTCGGCATAAAGCTTCTGGAAAACAGCCTGCCATATGTCAAACAATGAATCACTGAGAGTCTTGATCAGCTCCTTTCGGGCTGCGACTATTGCATCAATATCAATTACGTTAAAGAGCTCCATTAAGGTGCCAACCGGAGGAATACGCAGAATGTAGGCCATAAATCTGTTATCAAGACCTGACTCTTCAAGAATATATCTGAAACTCTGAATAACCAGCTCAGAATGCCCGAAAGGCAGCTTTCTCTGTGCATTCACAGTATTCAGAACCACATAGCTGTTAATGACGTTCTGCAATGACTCGTAACGCACCAGCGGATCCTCGGCATACTTTATTAAAGTCAGAAGCTCACCTTCTCCATACGGATATTCAACCTTTACCGGCGCACTGAAATTCTGCAGCAGAGCCGGTACCGGCTTTTCCGGTACATTTTCAAATACCAGAACATTATGCTCCTCGGCAAGGATCTGTACCGGAGAAACCTCAACCCCGTTCCGGACCAGCGGAATCTTTCTGCCGTCCATGGTATATAAAGCCATACTCATAGGAATGACAAAAGGTTTCTTGGTAACCTGTCCCGGTGTTGGCGGAGTTGTCTGATTAAAAGTAAATACCGCAGTCTTTTTCTCACTGTCATAGCTCATGGAGCCGGAAACCTTAGGTGTACCGGCCTGACTGTACCAGTTTCTGAACTGAGTAAGGTCAATACCAGAGGCATCCTCCATTGCTGACACGAAATCCTCGCAGGTTACCGCACAGCCGTCATGACGTTTGAAGTAGAGCTTCATACCCTTCTGGAAGTTATCCTCACCGAGAATAGTATGAATCATTCTGATTACTTCAGCCCCCTTATCATAAACGGTTACTGAATAGAAGTTATTCATCTCCATTACATAGTCAGGACGTATCGGATGAGCCATAGGACCTGCATCCTCGGTAAACTGAGCACCTTTAATGACGTTCACCGCCTTGATACGTTCGATGGCACGACAGCATAAATCACTGGAGAACTCCTGATCCCTGAATACGGTAAGACCTTCCTTCAGGCTCAGCTGGAACCAGTCACGGCAGGTAACCCTGTCCCCTGTCCAGTTATGGAAATACTCGTGACCGATAACAGACAGCACATTTTCGAAATCTGTATCGGTGGCTGAAGCCTCGTCAACCAGCACGTACTTGGAATTGAATATATTAAGGCTCTTGTTTTCCATGGCTCCGGCATTGAAGAAATCCACCGCAACCACATTAAATCTATTTAAGTCATACTCCAGATCAAAACGTTTTTCGTCCCAGGCCATGGATTTCAGAATTGATTCGATAGCCACCTCACCGCAGTGAGCCTGTCCCTTGTCAACATAGAGATAAACATCCACATGCTTGCCGCTTTTGGTAATAAATTCACGGCGGAGTTCATCAAAATCACCGGCTACCAGTGCGAAGAGATATGAAGGCTTCGGGAAAGGATCCACCCAGGTAACAGTCCGTTTACCGTTTGCGACAACATCCTTCTCCAGATTACCATTGGAAAGCATATACGGATAGGCATCCTGAGGAGCGATAATATTGGTAGTGTATCTAGCCAGCACATCAGGACGGTCAATAAAGTAGGTTATTCTTCTGAAACCTTCCGGTTCATTTTGGGTACAGAACTTACCGTCTGATACATAAAGTCCCATTAATGCAGAATTTTCCTTAGGGTTGATTCTGGTCTTAACGGTTAAAGTAAATTCATCCGGAACACAGGCTATGGTAAGAGAGCTGTCATCTTCGACAAAGTCACAGTTCTTTCCATTAATTTTTACATCAAGAAGAGTCAGGGAGTCGCCGTCCAGCACCAGAGGGAGTTCCTTGTTGTCACAGAGTCTTTTTACTCTGCTTACGGCTGTTACCACGGTCGCAGTAAGATCAAGTTCAAATGTAAGCTCAACATCTGTGATGGTAAAATTCGGTTCCAGATAGTCAAGTCTGCGTTTCTCGTGACGGATAATCGCCATATTACCTCCCTTTTTTTTCAGATTCTTCTTTTTCCTTTATGCCTGTTCATAGTCGCAGGTTTAAAGACTGTACGACCATAAAAATTTTATTTGTTTTTTTGTCTGTGACATGTCAGCAAATGTTAATTTTCAGCTCCACAGTATAGATTATTTACGTTCATATTGCACTGTAAAAATTGTCACTTACGAAGAATCAATTTTTCCCCAAAATACCCTAGCACTCCGTAAAAATATTGAGATTACCGATTATCGTAAGCTTTAACATATATCAGGCATTTTTTTTATACATCAAAAATTACTATTTATTTTTTATAAAAAAAATCAAAACATCATTTTATAACCACTTTTCGATGATACTGATGACTTTATCTTTATTTTTATGTCTTTCTGAAAGCTGCTGATAATCTGCGGTATTTTTTTAATATAGAAAAAAACATATTTATATCATACTTTAATAAAATTAAGAATAAACATATGCATGATAAATGACTCAGATAATAACAATATTGAATATTTTTATTTATAGTAATTCTCAGGATAACAATTTCTTTTTTTATATAGAGCATCGTCTTAAAACAATATATGTAATTCTAAAAAAGAAAATCACATTATTCAGGATTTCCCATATTACAGAATCACGAATACAGCTTATGACAGATAAAAATGTCGGTTTAGAATAATACCTGCGGAAGGAAGACAGCAGAAGCCGAAAAAGAATCTGTTAAAGAAAACAGCAGTCAATGTTCTTTAAAAACGCAGAAAAAATCATCAGCTGCACATTTCTTCTGAGAAATGTATCATTTTTAACCAATCTATCTAATGGAGATATCGAAATTAATGAATTAAAACTAAAGGGATTATCAGGACTGTAGTGGAATAAACTTTAGGATTGAGTTGGATAGAGATTGGCACGGAATGTGCCACGGATTTATTCTTAAGGACCTAAGACACATTCCACGAACTCTTTTTTTCAGCGAAGTCTACTGAGGTAGCTTCATACCTATTAATGAAAAATCAGTTAAAAAGAAACCTAAACACCCAATACGTGTTTAGCATTTACATTCTAGCAAAACAGTCTCTTTAGTCAAGTCTTGGTTCAGTTATTTAATAGCTGTAATAATTTTATTTGAAGTATCTCTTATAAAACAACGTAAAAAAATCCTAATTTCGGATAGCCCCAAAAATCTGAATTCTGATAATCAATAAAAAACTGTTCTATTTTTTATTATTTCTTTCTATGATTTCATTAACCATTTTCTTCAGATTGTAGCAGGTCTTCATATATGCATCATTTATTTTCCGGTGCAGATGATGACTGTGTGAACGCATCTGTCGTCTTATGGTATTATTTTTATCATTTCCACCAAAAATTCTGGCGGCATTCATGGCGTAACTGATGAAGTTTCTATTGGATCTGAAAGAGTACACTCTGTGCAACCTTTTTACATTTGGCAAAAAAGCTCTTCTATATTTTACTTTTCCCGTTATTTTATCTATATCAGTAAGCACAAATCTGCTGACAAGATTATTTATCATCGCCTCAAACCAGTAATCATTACTGATAGACTGATACTTGTCAGCACAGCGCCGGTTCATTCTCTCTCTAGCCTGATCCTGATATTTTTCAGGTAAAGAATCACCGGTGAAGGCGATACCATCTTTATCGTAGTATTTAACACACTCTATTTTCACTTTGTGGAGTTTATTCCTGAAAAGATAACCCGTGCTTCGCTCTTTTATTATTCTTCCTTTGATTCTTCTGCATGTACGTAAATAACTGGCTGTTACAGCTTTATCCATATTTCTGTAAAAACCGGCAATGCTTCCCTCTCTGATCCGGACTTCTGAACCATTAAAGTAAAATCCAAGGTACTGCATAGGCAGCTTTTTAATATCAGGTGAACTGAAATCGTAAACCTGGCTCTTTGAGTACGGATTATAAAAATCCTGAATAAACGGATGCAACTTAAGCTTAAGACCTCTTTTTCTGATCTCTCCGGCAATAAATTCATAAACCTTCATAATGTCATCATGAGCTATATCTCCGACAAGCATTATATCGTCACAGTAGCGTCTGTAGAGATATCCTTTTTCTCTGGCATATGCACTGACAGCCTTATCAAAAGGTATCATGTATATATTAGACAGGATGGCGGAAATACTAAGTCCTTGTGGTATACCGCATGGAGCATCTTTATAAGCCAACCCAGGATTTTTATGAAAACTGTTGTGAGCAGCGTACTTTGGGTTCTGACTATACCATTTTCTGAATTTTCTGAAATCTCCGATACTAGTAAAATATTTTCTTAGTATCAGCCTCTCCTGGGTCGTACAAGGCTGATTATTATTGATATTTTCGGAACCAGCACCTGCTTTTACTGTGGCATTTTTTTCTGCATTGTCTGTTTTCCTGCCTTCCGCACTATCCATATACCTGACATATTCTTCTATTTCACTACGTTCAACATAGCAGTACCGTGTCAGAGCCTTATAGATGTTGTAATGATCCGCCGGCAGTTCGTCAACACCGAGAACTTTTTTCCATTCCTTCTTCAGGTTTTGATGATCAATACAATCAAAGAATGAAGACATATCAAATGCCAGTGCCACGCATTTATTATTATGATTTTTAACATACTGCACCACATCATAAACCGCCGGTATGGTTCTAAAAGAGCATTTAACACCATTGATTTCTGCAATAGGGGTATTACGATAGGCCAATACACATTCGGAAAAACCTAAATCCCTGGTATATTTCTCATAAAATTCCCCTAACATCCTGCTGTAGTGAGCAAAAACCAGAGTGTCTCTGTTAGAACACATTCTTATAGGTCTCTTTTTCACCGGACCGTTTTTCTTAAACTTAGCAATACCATCCCTGCATAATTCCTGCACCTGAGGATTGGCTGTCTCTTGCAGAGTTTTTTCATAGAAACGGAATTCTTCAATTTTTCGCTTCTGTCGGGATACTATTTCATTGGAAATCAAGGGAAGAAAGGAATGACAGGCTATTTTTTCAGGATCATTCAGCCAGTCTCTGACAGCTTTAATGTCGTCCTCTGTTTCCAGTTTTACCGGCATATCGAAATGAAAACATTTCTTTTCCTTCATAAAATATGATTTTATTGAAGGGATTTCCTTTTTAATGAATCTTAACAGTTCCCTCTTCCGGACAGTCTCAAGCTTGGATTTTTTCACCCTGCGCTCAGAGTTTCCGGAATTCACTTCATCCTTAACCAAAGAAATATCTGAAGCCTTATCACTAGATTCAGTGGAGCCTTCTTCGTCAGCACTGCCGGTGATTTTTCTGGATAAATCATCAGGTGTTTGATTTTTTAGCCGGTATCGACCTTCTTTGGCTGTTTTTTTGAGGTAATCACTTACACATATATCTATATCCAGAATTCTTTTTAGACTATTATTTCTATCAGATTTAATTGTATCAGCATCTGAGAAAATAGTCTCATCGAAACATTTAAGCAAACTCTTCTCTTCTTTATTCTTTATATTAACAAGCGGGTTATATTTTTCTTTCACCCCTTCATGCATTTCTTCATCCCCGAATAATTTATCAATCTGTATTTTCAGGGATAGCTCTTGTCCAAAAAAATCGTCCTGAGAAAACTTTGTAGTATCGTCAATAGCAAACAGCAATTCATCCCAGTCTTCTTCTGTAGAGGATTGATATTTATTTAAAAGATTACAAGGCTGTTTGTTGATTACTTTACTCTCCGCACTTTCATTTAAATCGGGCTGACTTTCATGCATGGTATACTGTCTAAGCTGCTTAATATGTTTACGCAGAGTCTTGATCCTGACTTTTAACCTTCTCTTAAGTTTTTTCTTGAACTTTGCTTTTAATTTGGATTTTATTTTTGATTTAAGAGTTGCTTTAGACTTATTTTTCTCTTTCTTTTTTCTTTCTAAAGAATGATGATTGCCGTTTTTTGCCATACCGCCCCCGTTTAAAAGCCGTAACTGGATAACTGCCAATCTGAGATTTTTAATGAAATCTCTGCATTTCAGAATCGCGTTGTTTTTTTATTTTGCAGAAAAACAATTTTAATCGATATCAGATAGAAAAAACATGCTTTTGGTCGTAGTTTCTACGCTCTAAGACGGAAAGCTGATATAAACCAGTCTGAAGCTATTGACAGACTTATGGCGGGGAAATTGAACAACAAAAAAAAATGACGATCAAAGCAATTCTTAGCAACCATTACTTTAACCGTCATTTATTCTTAACTTGTAAACCGTCTGCGAAAAAAAGTACTCCGAAACGGTTATTATTTTTTATTTTTTCTGTAAATCAGCTAAATCCAGAGCTATCCGGGCACTTTCATCAAGGTAGGCATCAAAAGGCTCATACTTGTTTGGCAGATCCTTAAGATTGCTGATTTCCGGCTTGCCGGTTTCCTTAAGGTTTCTGTTGATTACAGCCAGACTTTCGGCATCATCAGCCTTCTTCTGAGCACGACGCTTTTCCAGATTCAGAGAAATACTGTTCTTATTGTATTCATCCCAGAACTTGGCTTCTGCTCTTTCCACGTCCTTAAAGAATTCATTACCCTTGATACGATCATCATGCTTGGCAGTCAGCTTTTTGATATCACTGCTGAGATCGGTGGCCTTATATGATACGGAACCAATCATATCCCATTCCAGTGCATTAGGCTCATTCTTTTCACCTACCAGATCATAGCTGATCTGCTTAGGGAACATAATATCAGGCTGAACACCTTTTATCTGAGTGCTGCCGCCGTTGATGCGGTAGAACTTGGCAATAGTATAGTGGATACTGCCGAGAGGATCGCTGTTATAATCAAAAATTCTATCCAGCGGACGGCTCTGCTGTACTGTTCCCTTACCGAAAGTAGTGTCACCTACGATAACGGCCCTGCCGAGATCCTGTAATGCAGCAGCCATAATTTCTGAAGCAGATGCACTCAATCTGTTTGTAAGAACAACCAGAGGACCATCATAAGCAGTACCAGGAATGGTATCCCCCTTGACGGCAACATTACCTACACCGTCTCTAACCTGAACAAAAGCATCATTGTCAATAAAGAGACCGGTTGACAGAAGTGCTTCATTAAGGGCACCGCCGCCGTTATAACGCAAATCAAGAACTATAGCCTCAACATTCTGTTTTCTGAGATTGAGAAGTTCTTTTTCAATATCCTTCCATAAATTAATATAGAAGCTCTTAACAGTCAGAACCCCTACCTTGCGTCCGTTTATTTCCTTAATTGTACCCTTGGCGGCACTTTCTTCAAGGCGGATGCGGTCACGAATCAGATCCACGGTGAATGTTGTTACATTACCGTTGTTGTCTCTCTGAATCTCCAAAGTAACCTTTGAGCCCTTCTTTCCCTTAACCATTGGCACAACATCTTCAAGACGCATACCCACAACATCAACCATCTGATTGTTCTTGCCGGACTCATGCTGTTTGATACCGACAATATAATCGTTAGGCTTTAATTTTTTGCTGAGTTCTGCAGGTGAGCCCGGAACCAGAGAAACGATTTTTACATAATCGTCATCCTTGGTAAGCATTGCTCCGATACCTTCCATAGCGAGACTCATCTCATCCATAAACTTGATACTGTCATCCGGAGAAAGATAAGAGGTATGCGGATCTATGGCATGGGCAAAAGCATTCTCAAAAGCACTGAATGCATCTTCATTCTTTGATTCGGTAATCAGTCTCAGCTGGCTGGTATAACGCTTCTTCAGGAATTCCTTGGCTTTTTCCTCTGTCTTGTCGTTAAGCATCAGCTTGATTATGTCATTAGTAACCAGCTTCTGCCATAAATCTTCAAGCTCAGCTCTGTTCTTAGGATATGGAACCTTACTGCGATCATTGTACATAGACTCGTTTGAATCCAGTTTAACCGGCTTTTCCAATACCTTAAGATAGAATGAAAGACGTTCAAACTTTCTTCTCAGAACCTTTTCATATAAAGCATAAGGATACTCAAGACGGCAGAAATTCATTGCTGCTGATACGTCCTGGGTATGAGAATAAATTTCGTTTATTTCATCTTCTGTAAATAAAGAATGGAAACGATCATTTTCATACAAATAAGAATCAAGAACCTTTTTGGCAAAATCTTTATTCAACTCAATTTCTTTGTAATGAGATCTGGTAAAGAAACTGGAAACACGTCTGCAGGAAAGATTGTGTACCTGCTGAGCCTTAAGGTCTGGCAGATCTGAAATCTTAGGTACGGGCAGCTTGGCTCTTTCTGCACCAAAAACCTGACCGCCAACGAGAGCGGCACCGATAATAACAGGCAATAACAGTTTCTTTATATTGAGCTTTGTATTCATATTGTCCCGATTTTTATTTTTCATAATTTATAACCTTGTATTCTTCTTTTTACTTAGAAGATAACATTTCCATTTTTATACATTATAGTCATGTAGCCTGATTTTTCTGCTACAGAAAACATACAGTGATCTAAGTGATCTATCTGTTATATCCAATCAATTCCATTCACATCTAGATACCGAATTTTCAGTATATCTATAATCGTCCAGGAACCCAAACCTTTTATTTTCTCTCTTTAAAGCATTTGAATGCCACCAAGCCTGTTCCGTTAAAAGATGATTATGTCATTATACGCCTATAATCACTTAGTCATAAGTTAAAAACTAACTGTATTTTCAGTGATCAGACATCTCTCACAGTATAACGTTCAAATCATTGATTTCTAACACTTCAGTATCGGTTTATCCATCATTTTCATTAAAAAATCATGTCTAAAATAATATCTACCGGCTCATTTCATGCCGTATTTTTATATTCAGGGGATCCGTCAGGTGAAAAAACAATCGCTTTAAATAGAAAACAGTTCTGATATTCAGTAATAGCAACACATTGAGATTTGTTACATCTTCCGCTTGTCACATATCCTAAATTATAATATAAACCTTAAACTGTCAACCGGCAGAAGATATTTTCCATAATTACCAACCTTTCTGCCGCAACTCAACAGCATATTACACCAGTCAGACACCAGAACGGCAGTGCCGGAAATGAACCGTTACCGGTTAAACAGGATCAAAAAACCGCGAAGATAGCTTTTTCTTCGCGGTTAGATTTACGGTTACGTTTTATTCTTTACTTACCTACGCAATCGGCATTGACAGAGATAGTCATACCTGTTGCCAGCTCCACACCAACCTTATCCTTGAGAAGTTCGGTTACTGTAGCTTCAACAGCATTTGAACCGCCGCAGAGAACATGAACCTTTGAACCAACAGATAAAGTACTGATATCAACACGTTCGAAGCTTGAGCTCTCAATTGAATTAACCTTTGGAGCTTCACTGCCTCTTGAGAATGTACGGCTTCTCTTTTCTACAACTTTAACAAATGAACGGCCTTTACCGCCATTCTTTGCATTGCCTTCACCGTCCCTTCTGTTCTGTCTATAAATTTTCTTTTCGCCGTTCTTGTTGTCAAACTTCTTCTGATCAGCACCGTCACGGTTAAATCTTCTTCTGATTAACTTCTTTTCACCAGCTTTCTGTTCAGCATTCTGAGCAGCAAGTTCTCTTTCCTTCTTTCTGGCAGCAATTTTTTCTTCTGCAGCTTTACGTAAATCCTGAGCATATGCAATCTGTTCTGCAGTAATTACTTCAATTTCATTACCGTCCAGATCCACGCGCTTGGCACCTTCAACAAAAGAATTAAGATAGGTAATATTTGAAGTGTAGTATCTTAAAGCCTGACGTACACGTGTTCTTGACAGACCTGGATTTTCTTCATTGCAGACTCTTTCAGCCAGATCTGCAAAAATACCAATCTTTAAAGGTTTGCAACTATCTTTTGCAAAAAAGCAATTCGGGAACTTTTCTATTAAAAAAGAAATAACGTCACCCGGGGTTGAAAATTTATTCTCGTTTTCCATATATTAATCCACCTGTCAAAGTTCGTCAGCGTTTAGTGAGCCGGGCATTCCGGCAGAAAACATGACAAAAAAAATTCTCATTCTGCATAAAATTCAACTTCAGGCAGAGGACTCATCACACGATGCATTACCGGATGATAAATCGCAGAAGGATTTTTATAACTCAGACAGTCTGTTTTTATCCTAAAAATAAGCTAATTAAATGAATAACGGTTTAAAAAAACGGCATTCGTTCTGATATTTTATTGTTAACTTGTATACCATAGAAAAAAAAGCAAAGCTGTAATTTTCAATAAACTACAGCAGTTTTTTTCCATGTCTCATAACAAATGATAAAACCGAAATTCTTATTGATAAAAGTAAATGCGTAACCGCAAAAATGCAGGTGAGATTATAACACATAATAGACCGCAAAAATCAATAGCTCCATGCTATAAAACAGCATGGTTTTGCCTAATACAGCTGTATTTTTCTGATTTATATCACAACTGCCCGGTAATCTTAGTCATAACTAACTCAATAAATAGATGTTTATTTACTTTCACGTTTATTATCCTGTATTAAGCGCTTTTCGGGTTTGACAGTTTTCCTGCCTGTTTCTGCTATACTTTTCATTACTATTTAAAGTATTTTCTGTTTATTATCTGCTTATTTTTTTCTTCAACTGTAATAATCCGGTCCGGCATTCAATCAACTGTACATGATGTATGTTTTCAGTTTTTTAAAGGATAATCTTTTTCACCATAAATAAACGTAATGATAAATAACTCCTCCTCATGTATAATACCTGCGAAAAACAAAGAACTCCTGCATCAAACGAATACAAATACTGAGATAGATAACAGATAGATATTATAGAAGACACAAAAAATATAGATAATCGAACATTCCCCTGTTTCCAGTAAAAACAAATAAAGAGAGCACGCCATGACAGATAATATGGACAATTTTAAGGAACTGGCAGAAATAGTAATGGGCTGCCATGATGACGATTGTAATGACGGTGTTAACGGTTCCTATAAACCACAGAGAAAGATTGAATTTTTAAAAGCAAGACTGGCTATGATCGTTGATCATGATCTTTATCAGCATGTAGGAATGGACGGAGTTCTCAGTCTGGCTACAAAACTTAACCAGCACAGTATCATGCTTTTCAGTACAGACAGTGACTTCATCAGAGATTTTACAGCTACAGCGGAAAAACTGGAAGGTCTTGCTACCTTATATGCTCCTGCAGATGACAGTCTGACAACCTTCAAGCCTATCTGTTCTCCTAAAGCTGCCAAAATCCCCAAAAATAAAGTCATGACCCGTGATACCGATATACTGGCAAGCTTTGCAGACGAGGATCTTCTTTATACCCTGTGCGATGTTCAGGTGAAAAATGAGCTCAGTCTGATACCGCTTCCGGTAACCGATATGCTTATACTTAAAAGTATCACTACTGTCCAGCCATACGATCTCCCCCTGGCAAGACATTATCTAAAGCAGTATTCCGATGCCAAAAAAGCTCTCTCACAGGAGGATTTTGCGCTTATAAGGGAAATCAAGGAAAAGGGACTTCCTACATCAAGCGACAGTTATAACAATGAAGTACGCGCTTTCCTGAAAATAGAAAAGAAACTGTATTTGCAATACATGAACTAACTGTTATGTTTTTACTGGAGTTCATTCAGCGAAATCACCTCAGTACAAACATAGCTATACAGTAAAGTTCTATACTTGTCCGGCATCTAAAAGACGAAACCCAAAAGGAGCAATAAAAAAACAGCTCCTTTTTTGTTATTGGGATCATATATACATGGTTATTTGAATCAATTATGCTTATAAAAAACCAATCAATACCATTAATTCAACAGGTCTTTAACATCAAAAGACGCAGTCAGTTCTCCATTTTCATCTTTACTCAGTCTTACATCACCAATTGGTTCAATATCAAGTTCCGGAGAGTCAGCATTCAGCTTACCGTACTCAATATACCAATCACCGCACCACATAATGAAGTACGCATCAGGATATTTTTCCCAAACCTCTCTAATTGTTTTAACAGCTTTATCAGGCATTTAATATCTCCTTAATTGACAATTTATTCAGTTTGGCCAACTGAACTACCTATTACTTCCCGCTACATTTCATCGAAGAGGGGAAACCACATTTCATTTTACTTATTATTATTTATTGTACTAAAAAGAATTCCATTAAGTTCATCTGCCAATAAACGGCATCAGCGAACTTTCAGGAGCATGGAAAGACACCATCTGCATCTTTTTTATAATGGTGCCTGTTTCAAGTAGTTATCGAGGAACAGTATTTACAACGCACTCATGTTACAGGCCATGGTGCTTACAGCACCTATTTCTCTACCTTTGCAACAAATTCGCTACGCATTGCGTATCAAAATCAATCAATCCCTTTATCGAGGGACAGCCTTTGCAACAAGAACTCGGTAAATCACTCTCTGACTGGAGTAGAGAGAAGTTTCAATCCCTCTATCGAGGGACAGCCTTTGCAACGAGAATGCGAAATAAATGGAAAACCAACTGATCTGGTTTCAATCCCTCTATCGAGGGACAGCCTTTGCAACCTGTCTGGAGTTTTCAACTACCCAGTCACGGTCTTGGAGTTTCAATCCCTCTATCGAGGGACAGCCTTTGCAACTTTAGAAAGCTGACATTTGATTACTCTCAAGAATGTAGTTTCAATCCCTCTATCGAGGGACAGCCTTTGCAACAGAATCGTTGTAGAAGCCTTTATTTCCAATAGTTACAACATGCTGTTTTTCTAACCTATAGCTAGTAATTATATTTTAACGAATAAAAAATCTATTTACTATAAAAAATCCTTAAAAATCAAAGGTTTCTCACGTTTCTAACCTATACTGTTCGTTTTTTTCAAAAAATCCTTATAAATCAATGGTTCAACCTTTGTTTTTGGCTTTTTGAAAAAAAATTCTCCGGAGGTTAGCAAAAAGCAATTTTTTGACACATAATATCGATTATCGTATTAGTAACTCTATGATTTATCCTTATGACGTGCTATAACTGATATTCCTTTTGCCCTAAAAAGCAACAGCTGGACTGAGACTAAATGTTAAATCCAAAAATATATCTAACCTCCTTTGATTCATACAACATAAGGAAGTTAATTCTATCCTGTCATCAAAGTGTTATAATAAACAAAAAAGATAATCAATTGAACATTAATGACCTTAACTATAAGGAATTTACTACTATGTTTATGGGACAGGAAGATACCAGAAAAGAAGCTTCTGCAGAAGAAATTCTTGCTTTAGCAAATAAAATGATTCAGAGTGACTATGACTACATGGACGGTATGAAAGCAGACAGCGTTATTCAGAATGGAGAAGTTTTAGTATTCAAGGGAGAATTCTTTTTAGATGAAGAAGGACTGCCTACTGCTAAAACCAATGCTGTTTTCAATATGTTTAAAAAGGTAACCACTACTCTTTCCAAACAGTACAAACTGAAGTAATAAAAAAGTTTTCTTTTATATTTCAGAAAATAAGAGAATTAATCTTTTTTTGTGAACGAAAAATCTGGATTACGACAACTTGAGGACACACTGAAATAACTCCTAAAAATTGTGTATAAAATCCAGGACATAACCCCAAAATCTCCGGTGTACAGCTACCGGAGATTTTTCATATTAAAACAGAATTCTTTCACAATACCTATAAAAGGAACTTAAAGCAGAATTCTTTCCAGGATCTTTTCATAAACCAGCGCCAGTTTATCAAGTTCTTCAGCACTGGTACACTCATTTGCTTTATGAATTGTTTCACTTAAAGGTCCAAGCTCGATTACCTGACAGGAAGGAAACTTGGCAATAAATCTGCCGTCTGATGTTCCTCCGGCTGTAGATTCTTTGACTTCTACGCCGCACACCTCCATTACGGAGGCTCTCACAGCTTCTATAAGTTCTCTTGATTCAGTAATAAAAGGATCACCGCTGAATGACCAGGTGATTTTGTAGTTAAGACGGTATTTAGAAAATATCTCGTTGGTAACCTGCTTTATCTTCTCAGCGGTAGTCTCTGTATTGAAACGCCAGTTTACCTGAATATAGAGCTCTCCAGGTATAACGTTATTCGCACCGGTACCTGCTTTAATATTAGGAATCTGCATTGATGTTGGCGGGAAATAGTCATTGCCGTTATCCCAGACATAGGAAACCAGCTCAGCAATAGCCGGAGCAGCCTCATGGATAGGATTTCGACCGAGATGAGGATAAGCCACATGCCCCTGGATCCCGAAAACCTTAATATCGGCAGTAATAGACCCCCTTCTGCCTATTTTTATGGTATCACCGGCAACCTTGTCTGAGCTAGGTTCACCTACCACACAGTAATTAATGTGCTCGTTTCTTTCCATCAGTCTGCTGACTACATGTGGTGTACCGTTAACAAAGTCACCTTCCTCATTACTGGTAAAAATAAATGAAATGGTTCCTTTATGGTCAGGATGCTTTTCAACGAAGCGTTTGGCGGCAATAACCATGGCCGCATCACCTCCCTTCATATCAGCAGTGCCGCGACCATAGATCATTCCGTCATGTATAACCGGTTCAAAAGGACTGTAGGCCCATGCCGACAGTTCCCCTGGAGGAACCACGTCGGTATGCCCGGCAAAACAGAAATTAGGATAGCCCTCACCGTGAGTAGCGTAAATATTCGATGTATCGATATGAGTAAAGTTTTCTATATGAAAACCTGAATCACGCAGTTTAGTAGCCAGTAGCTGCTGACACCCTTCATCCTTTGGTGTAATGGAAGGCCGGCTGACCAGTTCCATACAAAGTGCCACCACCGGACTGTTTTTCTTTTCACCTTCAATTTCTGTCATTTTTAGCCATCCTTTTTATTTTTTATTGTTATTCTGTATCCTTTGTTATTCTTATATTTTGTACGGACACAATGCTGAAATATCCTTTGTGAACTGGCGCTTCCTATTACTTTAATATCACTCAGGAACTCTTTGCACCATAACAGAGCCTTACAAAACAGCTTTAATCAGCACATATACCAACATTCTATCCAATTTTGACCACTCATCAAAACAAAGAAACAATATCTCATTTAATTTTGCAACTGTAAGCTTATTTTTAGTGAATACTGCTATTTCTCATACATAGGGAACAGCTACATTGTCTGTCAACACCGAAAAAAAACGCATTTAGCATTCATCTCAACAGTCATGCAAAATCAGTACCATAAACAGAAACTCCTAAGGGATACCACATTTTGCCTAAAGACCTACCTTCTAGCTTAACATGAACTGTGAATCATAAGCCGGAAAATAACAGATACCGAATTATAAAAACAGAATTTACAGAAGTTACAGAATTGAATTGGGATTAAGAAACTGGAGAAGTGAACCGGAATGGTAATAACGATATGAACAAAGGGAAAAATAATAATAAAAAGAGCAGAAAAATTACTACCGAAAATTAAGAAAAAAGGTGGCTGATACAGAAAAATCAAATAAAAAAAACAGCATGAAAAAAACTCCGTTTATCATGCTGTTTCCTTACTTTATCGTTATCAGGCAGAACACCTTCTGCCTGAACATTCTGCTATATTAGAGAACGTGTACTGATGAAGTGTTAGTAGTACCAGCTGGAACTAAAGCACCAGATACCATAACAACAGTATCACCTGGCTTAGCAAGACCAGACTTGATAGCTAAATCCTTACCAGTCTTGAAGAAGTCGTCAGTTGACTTGAATTCTTCAACAACCATTGGAGTAACACCACGAACAATACATAACTGACGAGCAGCCTTAACGTTATCAGTTAAAGCAAGGATGTTAGAGGTTGGGAAGTACTTACGTAATGCTCTTGCAGACTTACCTAAGTGGGTAGCTACAACGATTAATGGAGACTTCAGGTGTTCAGCGATTTCTACAGCACCCTTACAAACAGCTTCAGTTACGTGTAAAGATGAAGGTGGAGTATCGATGAAACGTGGCTGTACCATAGTATCAGTAAGATCACAGATAGAAGCCATTGTACGAACTGCTTCACGTGGATACTTACCCTTTGCAGATTCGCCTGAAAGCATTACAGCATCAGTACCGTCGAAAATAGCGTTAGCTACGTCACCTGCTTCAGCGCGGGTTGGACGTGGGTTCTTCTGCATAGAGTCAAGCATCTGGGTAGCGGTAATAACAATCTTACCTACTTCGTTACAACGACGGATGATGTGCTTCTGAGCAATGATAACTTCCTGAGGTGGAATTTCAACACCGAGGTCACCACGGGCAACCATGATACCGTCAGATGCAGCAAGGATGTCTTCGAAGTTATCGAGACCTTCCTGGTTTTCGATCTTAGAAATGATCTTAACGTCCTGACCGCCGTTGATGTCGAGCCAGTTACGAACGTCTTCAACGTCCTTCTTTTTACGTACGAAAGAAACAGCGATAAAGTCAACACCTCTTTCGATACCGAATACGAGGTCACCCTTATCCTTTTCGCTTAAAGCTGGGAGGTTGGTGATAACGCCTGGAAGGTTAACACCCTTCTTGTTACCGAGCATTGCGTTGTTTAATACTTCACAAACAGCTTCAGTTTCGTCAGCATTCTTTTCTAAAACCTTTAAGCCGATTAAACCGTCGTCGATAAGGATGGTATTACCTACAGCGATATCCTTAACAAGACCGGCATAGCTAACTGAACAACGTTCGTTAGTGGTGTATGAAGGGTAGTCAGTAGTTACAGTGAACTTCTGGCCTTTCTTTAATTCAACTTCGCCGTCATTAGGTACTTCACCAGTACGAATTTCAGGGCCCTTGGTATCAAGAACAATAGCAAATACCTTGCCAGTTTCCTTCATAATAGCATTGATGGTAGTAATACGTGCGCCCTGTTCGTCATGATCGCCGTGAGAGAAGTTTAAACGCATTGCATTCATGCCGGAATTAAGAAGATCCTGAAGAACTTCACGTGGCTCGGACTTTGGTCCGATAGTACATACCATCTTAGTCTTTTTCATAAAAAACGTTCCCTAAAAATTACATAGATTTAATGATAACTTTCCCTATACAAGCGGAAATTTTTGCGCATTTTACAAGAATTTTTATCAAATTTAAAGTACTATCATGCATTAAGCTGAAAAAATATCATTTTAGCCGTCATATCATCTTTTTAATTTCAAAAAAGAACTCTGTTTTCCGTTATTTTTCTTTCAAAATGACCATTCATCAAATAACCTCAGCCAATAATCCGGATATTTCACCTTTTATTTCCCTGATATCCTCTCTTATTTTTCCTGATGTCATCTATTATTAATGATCCTCCGGCTGTCTAAGGCTATAATTAAACACAAAGACCAATCCGCAACCGGCACATATCATTTCGGTATTTTTAAGTACCGGCATTATGAGACTTCATCATGCCGTGTAAGCGTGCAATATAAGACAGTATCATATAGATGCAGCCTGCGGAAAGAACGTCCAGCTGAAGGAGAACAAAATTTGAATACCATAATTGAAGCTATGAAACAGCGTCGCAGCATCAGAAAATTCAAACCTGACATGCCTTCCAGAAAGGATATAGAGGCAGTTGCTGAAGCAGGAATTTATGCTGCCAACGGCAGAGGTAAACAGGAAACCATCACTCTTGTGGTTACCGATAAAGCATTAAGAGACAGAATCTCCCGGGTAAACTGCAGCATCGGCGGCTGGGACAGCAGTTTCGATCCTTTTTACGGCGCTCCGGTTATTCTGATTGTTCTTGCCAATAAGAATCATACAACCCACCTCTATGACGGAAGTCTGGTCATGGGCAACATGATGCTTGCCGCCCACTCTCTCGGTCTCG
This sequence comes from uncultured Pseudomonadota bacterium, assembly GCA_900315145.1. Taxonomy (GTDB): domain Bacteria; phylum Pseudomonadota; class Gammaproteobacteria; order Enterobacterales; family Succinivibrionaceae; genus Ruminobacter. The sequence continues at coordinate 22,231 of OMYE01000047.1, forward strand.
GCAGCATATGGATTCACCGTGCCCGCGAGGAGTTTGAAATGCCGGAATACCGCCAGCTTCTTAAGGATCTCGGCATAGAAGGGGAATGGGAAGGAATAGCCCATTGTGCTTTAGGCTACGCTGACGGAGATATCCCGAAAGCAGCACCTCGTAAAGAAGGCCGCATAAGATGGATTGAGGCGGTATAAAAGTCTTTTTTTCTTTTTAGTCGTGTGGATTGTCAATTCCTGATTTCAAAACCAAAAGGAAAGATGTTCCACCCCAAAGCAATCCGCCACCGGGAAATGCATGATTTCCGGATAATCATGCATTAGGATTTGACATAATTAAACAGACTTACCGCTGTGAATCCTGCGGGTCACTCACGGATATAGCCGGAGTGAACAGCTACTTTCTCGAATGGCGCCGGCTTCATCAGGAAAGCCTCGGTGCAAATCCCGAAAGCGGTAAATATGAGGAACACTCATGTCCGGGTTGCGGAGCCGTATTCGCATTCAAAAAGGATGAGGCATCAGTTACCTGTGTGTACTGCGGCAGCAGACTTATCCGGAAAAGCCTCGTCGAAAAAAGTCAGGTTCCCGACATAATTATTCCGTTTTACATCACTGCCGCCGAAGCTAAAGAACGTTTTCTGGAATGGGCTGATGCCCGCAAAAACTCAGAGGAAACGGCATGTCTCCGCAACAGTATCGATAAGATACAGTGCTACTACCTGCCGTACAGACTGTTCCGCGGTCCGGCGTCGGCTGTTATATACCGCGATGAAACAGACAGAAGATATCATGTCCGGGGATTTATTGAAGGTGTCGCCGTTAATACAACCGAACAGCTGGATAACACCATTCTCAATGAAATGGAACCATTTGACTGGAGCGAAATCAAACCTTTTTCTCCGTTCTATGTCGCCGGACATCCCGTACAGATGTGCAATCTTTCCGGAGATAAAATCATTGACAGAATGAAAAGAGAAATAGAGTTCGATTTCACTCCTCTGTGTGCTAGAATCATGCACAGTCAAAAAATCACCCTGAGAGTAAGAGACTTTGATGTTGAGTCGGTATCCGCCCTTCTGCCGGTATATTTTATTAAAGCAGGTCGTCTTACCGCCGTAATGAACGGACAGACAGGCAGAATAGCAGTCTCCACCGGAAGAACAGTATATGACTATGTCTATTATCTGAGATATATTGACCGTAATCCGCTGCCCTTTACCATTACAGCAGGTGTTGCCGGTGCGGTCTCCGGTATTACGGCTGCAACTACTACCGGAGTGCTGAGTACCGTTTCTTCAGCTGTCTTTTATATGGTAATCACTCTGCTTACCGTTATCACTGTGGCCATATGTACAGTATCCTACCGCGGTTTCAACCTGAAAGACGGCAAAAAGCAGATTATTCTCAAAACTGAATCAGCCCGAGTCTCCAGAGAGGACGGAGGATTAATCCGGGAGTTTCAGAATATTCTCAAAAATCCTTTCAATAACACTCCGGTATTTATTGAAAAGGATGGTAATGATTCATATCCCGTGGAAATCAGATTTATTACCGCAGGCAGAGTACTCGGTTTTCTATCTGTCTGCGCACTCTTTTTTCTTTTACCGCTGATCCTGTTTGGCGGAGTTCTCACAGCCTGCGGTATCAGCATGGAACAGAATTTATCCATTCTCTTTTTCTTAATAATGGTCACCCTTTTCTGGACGGCCGTTTCGGTATATTTCGTTATTCTCTATTTTATTCAGGTGTTTCTTATAGATGTATACGAGCGACCGCTTATATACAGAATTAATGAGGACGGTACCAGAGAGTTCATTAAACAGAAAAATAAAACCGGACTGTCTCTTTTCAGAATATTTTCAAGAGAAAGCATGGCCCGGGTAAATAAGGGCTTCGGCTCCATGATTATTCTTCTGCTGATTTTTTCTCTTGGCATTGCTGTGAAGCATCTGATTAGTTAATTGAACAGCAATTCTCATCAGGTTGCAGTTACCTGATGTATATGTACGGATTAACTCATCAACACAGCCGTTTATCATGCCTGCCGGTTCCGGTATCCGTTTTTCCGGCAGGCGGTTTTTCAACACCAGCATACCGTTTTTTCCTATCTTTGCTCCACCGTTACCGCATATTTCTACATTCCGTGATATTCCATAATAATCACTGTCATCTACGTATCAGCTGCATTTAATTACGGCTAAAAAGATAAATAAAGACTCCTAAATCCTCTGTAATGGTGATTTCACATTTATCAATGCCGTCAGAGGATGTCATAAGGTACTCCATCCCCGAAAAAGTAAAGAAGAGCTTATCCTGCTTTTTCTCTCTGCCGGCAGGAGCCTTCCTGTATCCGTAGAGACATCCGGACTGTCCATCAGGATTTACATCCGGCTTATCATCATATTAAGCCCATTCCGTAACGGATACCTGATTCTCTGGGTTTTGATAAATGCAATTCATCCAGTGTTTTTTACGGAGTCTTTCACCATATGTGGGTTATCTATTCCATCGGCGACAGCAGTTTTCTGTCAGCTATTCTGACCTCTCTTGCCATGTTCTTTAACAGTAGCATTCCTGATTCTTTAGCTGCCATCGGACTGCTTGCCGGACTTATCTACCAGGGATTTTACGGAGCCGCCTCCGGACGAGGCATAGCCTTCGGAAAAATGCTTATAGCCGCTCTTTTCTACCTGCTTTTTCTGGTGCCGCAGACATCGGTAAACGTACATGACTGCTATACCGGCACGGATACCAAGGTTGATCATGTACCTTTGGGACCAGCTGCCATGGGGGCGGTAATCTCAGGACTCGGCCACCATATCTCCGGCTATATCGATGAGGCCTTTTCCCTGCCTGATTATGACGGAGGCAGTTATATTTCAGCAATATCGGAACTTAACGGCGTCAGAAAAAGAATAACCGATTTGGCCAGGCTCGAGAGTATTAATAATATTGCCGGTGGCGATTTCAGCAGATCCTGGCTCAATTATTTCCGTGAATGCACCCAGATTGGTATCGATCTGGGCCTCATTGACGAAAAAAATCTTTTCGGCAGCCGGAATATTCTCTCCGGCGCAGCCTTTAAGTCAGCAAACTACGGAACAGCCGTTTATCTTGAAGGGAAGGAGGAGCTCCTCACCTGTACGGAAGCCTACACCAGACTTGTAAATCACACCAAGGCACACTACATTCCGGAGATGCTGGATGCCATGGACGGTACCGAGACCTACGATGATAATCTGGCAGATAAAAAAGGCGCCCCGGGAGGTCACTCCTACCGTCAGAGAGTAAACAGTGCACTCCATGCACTGGGACTTGTTAATACCAGACTTGAGGATTACGTTATCTCCACGGTACTGCTCCCGGTATATATCCGGGCGGCCCGGCACAAATATCTCGATGAACAGGCGGCAGGCTCCGCCCTGATGCTTAATCAGCTCATCAACCGGCGCAATACGGAAAACAGCATCCGACAAAGCATGTTTTTTACCATGGTGCGCCCGCTCCTTACGTTTTTCGAAGCGCTTGTTTTCATGTTCACTCCGTTTATGCCGCTTATAATCATGGTCTGCGGAGACAATTTCAAAATACTGGGTAAATACTTTGCCGTACTGGCCTGGGTGGAACTCTGGCATCCTCTCATGACCATGATAAATCTCTACCTTGTCATGGCCGCCTCAAGAACTCTTTCATCACTTACAGTCCCGTTAACCAGCTTTGCCGGAGTTACGGCCTTAGAAAGAGAACTGGAGAACTACCTGTCACTCGGCGGATATCTTGCCACCTCAGTGCCTATGCTTGCCATGATGCTTTTATTCGGAACCACCTCTGTTCTAAGTTCAATCACCGGTGATGCAACCGGATCCTCATCAGGAAGCAGTCCTGTTCCGGAACTAACACAGCATGAACCGGTACTAAAACATGGTTCGGTATTTACCGCCTCCCAGTCAGGAGGCATGAGCCGCTCCGGCTCGGAAGGAATTCTGCCATCACTGTCATTAACCAGCAGCTATAAGGAGGCCTTAAGCAATGCTGAATCTAAGGCTGAGAGCGCCGAAGAGACTTTTGGCAGTCTTATAGGCAGAAGCACAGCTTCATCAAAAAACGAATCCCTCACTCTAAACCGCGTAACCACCGAAGGCATGCGTGTTCAGAGCAGTACCGCTGAAAGCTCAGCCATGATCAACGGTCTCGCCAGAAGTGTGGCCCTCAATAACAATCTGAGCTCGGCTGATGAAAACTCCCTTCGAGGAGCTTTATCCATGATGTTAAACGGTCAGGCAGACTTGCCCGGCAGTCTGAATACTTTAGCTCAACTATCATCGGGAAACAGTTCATCGGTAAGTATCAGTCAGCTTAATTCCGAACTGCAGAGAATATCGGGAGATGCGGGTCTGCGGGCTGAGTACAATCAGGCTCTTGCGCGAGACATCAGCTCCGGAAAAGTTGAATCAAGCACTTTCAGCGACAGTGAAACGGAACGCCGGGAAATAAGCCGTGCGGCAAGAGAGGCAGTAAGCACCAGAAAAACAGCCGATCGCCTGAAATCTATCGATACCGCCATGAGCGGCGGCTACCGGCTTGACGGCATATCCGTATCTAAAGCTGTATCTAAAAGTCCGGAGGCCATGTCCGCCCTGCGCAGCCGTCTCGCTGAAGACCCGGAACTCCTTAAAAGAACCCGGGACCTCTCTCCGGTTATGGAAAGTATTCTTCCGGATCGCACTCAGGCGGAAGCTGCCAGCGGCCTGCGGGCATTATTAGAAAAGCATCCTGTAGAGGCTATGGATATTATCAGGGAGGCTCTGGATATTCAAAATGAGTTTTCAGGAGAACCGGTGAGTGACATTTCCGGATACAGCGGAAACACTGCCGGACTGCCTGCAGACATTCCTTTGGAGAACGACCGGCCGCTTTCCGGAAATACCGGAGCCTACGGATATAAAACCGGGGATAATATTCCTGCCGGAAATTACGGCTACGGAGATGATTCCTATATAAGAAATCACTATGAAAAGGCAAGAAACAGAATCAATGAAAGATTAAGAAACAACGATGACAGTTCAGGTAAAACAGGGACTGAAGTTCCTGATACCCCGGCTGTTTCCTCCGGGAATGACCGTTTCCTTGCCGATAAAGTGCGTCATCTCTCTCCCGGAGGCGCCGGGGAGAGACTCACGGATAGTCCTCATTTACGCGGCGGATATGCCGCAGTCAAATACGGACTGGAACACGGTCTCACCTCTGCACAGGCTACTGTTTTTGCCTATTATACAAATGATATGGAACCGCGTGAGGAGGATTTACGAATACTGAAGGCTGAATCAGGTGAGCATTTCGACAGTATAAATAAACGCCTGTCCATGGGCGGAAAAGAGGCTCTTGCTGAGGTTGCCGGATTCAACCGGGCACTTTCTGCTAAGAGTCCGGGTTCGCATTAAAGCATATTGAATTACCGGCAGCAGGTCCTTAAACAGAATACTGAAATCCGGAAGTTTCTTCCGGATTTCATGAAACCTGCCGGATTCCGGCAGCAGTTACTCTGTAGACAGAACCGGTACTTAACGGGAGATAAACAGTTCCGGCTTAACCATGAGAAAAAATCCCCTGCCTTTACTGTTCAGCAAAAAGCTCAGGACGATCCTTCCGGAGTTCCTTCAGCATTTTACTGTTCACCAGCACCACACCCTTTGGAGAAACGTAGAAATGTTTACGATCCTCCTCCTCGTCATAGCCGATTTCCATATGTGCCGGCAGCACGCAGTTTCTCTCAATAATGGCTTTTCTTATCCGGCAGCCCTTATTAATGACCACGGACGGGAAAATCACCACCTGTTCAAGGTGACATTCAGGTTCAACCCTTACTGAGTTGAAAAGAACCGAATAATATATCTCGGATCCGAATATGACACAGCCTACTGATATAACCGAATTAACTGTCACCGAGGTTCGCTTTTCCGGATCTCTGATAAACTTTACCGGAGGCTGTTGTGCCGCCTTGGTCCAGATCGGCCATGATGTATCATAAATATCCAGATCCGGATATTCCTGAGTAAGGTCGAGATTGGCGGCCCAGAAGCTGTCCACTGTTCCCACATCCTTCCAGTAGCATATCTGTTCCTTGGCCCGGTTGCGGACACAGCTCATTTCGTAATTATGGGCATGGACATATCCCTGCTTCACAATCTTCGGAATAATATCCTTACCGAAATCATGAGAGGAGTTCGGATCTTTATTATCCTCCTCAAGAAGTTTAAAGAGGAAGGATGATTCAAATATATATATACCCATTGAGATCAGGGTTTTATCGGGCTTGCCGGGAACTGCCGGAGGATTCTCCGGCTTTTCAATAAAATCGACTATCATATTGTCTTCATCAACCTGCATGCATCCGAACGCGGATGCCTCCTCCCTTGGTACTTCAATACAGGCAATGGAGCAGGAGCAGATGCTCTTGATATGATCCATCAGCATTACTGAATAATCCATCTTATACACGTGATCCCCTGACAGTATCAGTACGTACTCTCCGTCATAGGAACGCAGAATATCCAGATTCTGGTATACGGCGTCAGCAGTTCCGCGGTACCAGTGTATTTCATCAATACGCTGCTGGGCCGGAAGAACTCTGACAAACTCCCCCATATGATTATTATTAAGAAAGGTCCAGCCGTCCTGAATATGGCACAGCAGAGAATCAGATTTATACTGGGTCATAATACCCATCTTTCTGATTCCGGAATTAAGACAGTTGGACAGGGCAAAGTCTATGATACGGAACTTTCCGCCGAAATGAACTGCCGGTTTGGCTCTGATATCGGTAAGCTCTCTGAGACGCGAGCCTCTTCCTCCCGCCAGAATTAATGCTGTTGTTTTCTTTATGGCTAAAAGCTGGTTGGAAAAATTGAAAGAATTTGACATGGACTTACCTAACTTTTTTAATACAAAAACATACGAAATAAATCAACACAGAATTTATCAGCCGCAAAACCACGATATCCAGTCTGATTATTTATCTGTTTATCTCACAAAAAAACATCTGTTATGTTAGCACTCACCGGCAGCATACTCAAAAAATATCGCTGAAGAGTTTTTTATTTCTTGCGTAGCTTCAATAACAGTAGCTTTTTTACCTTTAACCTGTTTTGAAAAAATAAATAAAATCAGCCATGAATGACACGACTGATTTACCGGTATTTTCAGTTATCCGTTTTTAAGAGTCACTACTTGAGATCGTAGCTCATCTTACCGGACTCAAGAGCCATGTAGCCGGTCTTTTTCTCAGGTTTAAGTCCCTTGGCCTTCGCCATATGGGTAATAACCTGCTGTACCATAGCCTCTCTCACCTGTGGCTGCGTATTCTCCGAAAGAGAGGTAATCATCGGATGGTTTTCAACCTCTGCCATATCAATGTCTGCGACATCAGCACTGAATCCCAGAAATCCGGCACCGGCAGGAAGAGCATAGGTATTACCGCCGTTTTCGTATCCTAGCAGTATGTCTCCGGCAAATACAGCTCATAAAGCAGTCCCTTTGCTCTAAGAGATACCGGTGATTTTAGTTAAACATACTCCGGGAGATGCTATATCCAGAAGATATTCCTCAAGCGGAACCGGACGCAACGGCATGGTATCCGTATCAGCACTGCCGATATCCCGGTTGCGGCCGTCCTTATACTGGGTTCTTCCCCCGACAACAACAGCCTTTCCTACGTGTCTGCCTCTCGCATCCTTATATGTAAGCTCTTTACCGAAAAGCACTGCGGAACCTATAACAGCACCTTTTTTGTCTTTAAAGTTCCATTCGTTATTGCCGAAACTGTTCAGCGAACCTACATGCTGTCCGTTGCAATCCTTATATACAATCTCGTTTCCAAGCTTTCTGGAGGATCCCAGAATCTTTCCGTCCTTTGTAGAGGTATAGATCATTTCATTGCCTAATGTTCTTCCCTCATAGGCAAGATCCCCGTTTTTTATCTTAATTGTCCACGCCCAGCATGGTGAAGAGGCCAAAAGACATACAAGAAGAGTTAAAAGACTGTTTTTCATTGTTCATCCTTGTGACTCATTATCATCATATCCATCCATTAACCGGAATAATTCCGGCCACTTCAATTACCGTATTCAATTACCGTATTCAATTACCGTATTCAATTACCGTATTCAGTTACGGTATTCAGTTACGGTACTCCGATTACCTGTGTTATGTTATTCTTTACGGATATTCTTTTCATATATTCTTTCCGGAAACAGCCGGTAACCGAAAAAACGCTTAGGTTATTATAGCCACCGGCATAAAAACCAAATACTTTCCTCAGTTATTTTTGTGGTATCAGTTTCAACAATTTTTCAGAGAGTAACTTTTCTGCATAAATACCATGAATAGAAATCATTCATGTACTGAATAAAAACCACGAATAAAAAAACGAGGTTACAATATGTCTGTTTTCTATAAACGGAGATGCTGCAGCAGAAATAAAAGAAAATACTACAGCAGAAAAAAAACACCATACCGGAAATCAAACGGAGAGTTAAGTTTTCCATGGAACAGCCGGAAAACAGTGTTTCTGCCGGAAAAATACACGAAGTTAACATAACTCAGTAAATATAAATAATAATTATTGCAGCAATTCCGGAAAATAATGTTTAATGTTTACCTTTTGATAAATGTCCCTACTGCGGATCTGCAAATATTGAAGTGAGAAACGGCCTGTCAGGACAGGGTGGCGGACTGGTACGGAATCTTATGCAGAAGCTGGCCGGCAGAACCATCCGTCAGGGACCTCTTGCCGGAAGCTTCCGTATCATATGCAAGGACTGCGGTAAAGAATCTTTAATTCAGAGCTGATTTCGGAGTAGAAGATTAATTGTGCAGACAAAACAAAGCGTCGTAAGACGCATTCTGATGTACATTTAAAATTCCCGTCTCATCGAGTTATTCGACTGACTGTGACCAGCAATGATCCGATACCTGATATCCGGTGTAACACCTTTAAATACTGCGCATCACCGGAACACCATTTATAAACAGAACAGAAACATGCTCTAGTCTATAACATATATACTCTGTATCATTTGATATATATTATTACAAAATACTTTATAAATACCATAAAGCATTTTGCATTATTTTATAAGATTTTTAGATAAAGACTATATGAAATAGAATAACAGAAACGCCACGGCATCCACACAGCAGAGGAATAAAAGCGTACAGAAATTTCCGGCCCATACGTGTATTCTCCACGGCTTTGCCGGCATTCTGCCGCAGGAAACCTTTTTAAGCCCCCCTTTAGCTGAAAAGAACCGCAGCACCAGCCATCCTCCGGAAAACAGCACCAGATTGAAGGAAACAAGTGCCAGCAGAACATTCAGTTCCCAGCCGAGATAACAGAATACCGAGGCCAGTCCGCTTATCACCCCGAGTAACCCGAAACATGAGGCAAAACTCATACGGTTGAATATTTTTTTATAACTGCGGAGCGTTGAAGCCTGAAACAGCTTTCCGGCACGTGCTGATATGGACATAGCCCAGGCGCTGAAGACACCGTATATTAACAGCGGAGAGGCGGCAGTAATTTTATACCAGACAATGATGTTCTTTATCACCCGGTCGTAATATGTCAGCAGATCTCCGTATATTACCGTCCATACAGCCTGAAGTCCCTCACTGAATGTATCCGTACTGGTGTAATTCAAACCGCGCAGTCCGTCAACCAGAGAGTACAGTGGTTTAAACACGAGAGATGACACCCCCTGAGCTACGGCATTATATATAGCTCCGACACTTAAAAAAATCAGAATTATAAAAGCGGTAACACTGATTATCAGCAGAAAAACAATAACGAGCTGAATTCTCATCTGGGAATGCAGCGCCCGGGCAAGAGCCTGCTCTTCAGGACTGAAAAGAGACTCCTCAGCCCCTTTTTTACCAAAAATATTTCCGAATTCCCATTTATGACGGGGACGCCTGTCATCATTACCGGCAGTATCGCCTGATGATTTATTATTATCATCCGCGCCGCTCTCTGCCGGTTCAGTTGAGGTCACCGCATCCTTTCTGACAGGAGTACCGCACATCGGACAGAATCTTTCATCAGATTTCAGCACTCTGCCGCAGGACGGACAGTTCTGCGCCGTCAGGATATCACCGGAGGAAACAGGAGTTTCTTTCTCTGAGTTGTTACTGCTTTCCGGAACAGCATCTTCTGACACGGATGCATAGTCTTTATCATGCTCATTGAACACTTCCTCCGTCTGAGATTTCTGTCCATGGTCTGAGGCTATGTAATCTGATTTTTCAATAGAATTCTCTCTTTCTGACGAAGATTCTCCGGTGCTGAGAGATGCAGTTTCCTCAATATTTTCTGATGAAAAAACATCATAATAATTATTATCGTTCCTTCACATAATTAAATGGAATTTCCGGCAAATGATTCTTTGAAGGACTCGACAGAAAGTATAAAGAGTATATGTACGTACATACCGTATGTATATACTCTAGGTAAATTCCGGCAATCACTGCAGGTTCATCGAAGTCTCTTCATTCTGTTCAGTTTTTTCTAAATGAGAGTTTTTTAAATGAGAGATTTTTCTGAACAGAGTATCCTGCAGACATTAGAGAACACTACTTATTTTAAACACTCCTAAGACAGGAAAGGTTCTCAAAAGAGAACCTTTCCTCTAAATAATAAGGAACTTCAATCAAATTAGTTTGACTCTCAGTTCCAGGTGGAGTTCCTGAAATCAGGCCTCACCATCCGGCTTTTTTTCCTCGGTGATGGAAGTTTTAGGAAGAGGGATTTCCCCTCTCTTTCCTTCAGCCTCAACCGGCTGTCCGACAACGGCATTATTATCAGAGGTCTTTTCCGGTACTGAGGCCTCACTCTCACTGTCTGGATTCTGCTGCTCCGCCTTAGGGGCTGATTCAGTTATTTCGAGACTTTCAGTATCCTTCGGCTTTTCTTCATCATTTGGTTTTTCTTCATCCTTTGACTTTTCAGCATCATTTGGTTTTTCTTCATCCTTTGACTTTTCTAAAGCAGCGTCAGAGCCGGTGGTATTTGCTGAGGCTTCAGCTGCTGAGGTATTTCCGGAAGTCTCAGTACTTCCGGTATTTTCATCAGTATGAGTATTCCCGGATGAGGCGGCATCACTGCTCTTTTCACCTGATTGAGAATTGCTGTTTGCCACTTTGCCGGCATCGCCTGTAGCTGATGAAGATGTCTTCTCATTTTCACCGGTGGTATTACCCGCTGCAGAACTCCCTTCTTCTCCTTCATTATCAGTATTTTCCGGATTATCATCGGAAACCTTGGCAGGATCATATACATACAGTCCCTTTTCCACCTCATTGTAGTGATTTCTGATAAAGCGGACAAAAGCGAGCTCCTGAGGAGAGTACTCATCAAGCTTACCGGCCTTGAAATTCTCTCTGAATTCATCTACCGCCTTTTCTCTGATTATCACATATTTCGGATGGAAATAGTTAAGGCTGTTCAGAATCTTTGTTGTAAAGTCATACGGAGCCATAAACTTATTGGTAATGAGATAAGGAGAGGCAGTAGTTCTGTCTGTCCAGATATAATACTGGAACATACTACCGTCAACCCAGATTTTATCGTTAATGTCAGTGTTTTCCCTGATGATCTGCACCTTTTTAGCGGTACTGTCATCCCATGGTGTACCTATGGTATGACCTATGGTTAAAGCATAAATACAGATAATGAATGAGATAAAAATGCTCAGGCAGAGGAATACCGTATGGTTATGTCTGTAGTACCCGACCTTTTTACGGAGGGCAAATACAGCAGAACACAGGAGAAGTGCACAGAGGGCGTCAGCTCCGGCATGCCAGTATACGGTGGAAATTTTCCATTCCTTATGATCCCACGGCCAGAACACATGCTCTGACACCAGAAAAACAATAAGGAACAGAATAGACAGGAAGCTTACATGAATATCCTGTTTAACATGAAGATACCGGTGCATCAGAAATGCCAGCGGGATAAACATGAACGGCAGGAACAGCTGATCGTAATGGTCATAGACATGACCGGTAAGACTGTTGGCGACCACGGTATAACCCACACCCAGCACCAGATACAGCATGAACCACTTGCGGTAGTCACTGCCGTCACGACCGAGGAATATCTTATTGTCTCTGCTGTAAACCAGCCATACAAAACCTAAAACAATAATCCATAAACCGGTGCGGGCAAAACCTACAAAGCCGGCCGCAAAATCTGGAATTGATGAATTGTAGTCAAATTCATTAAGGTGAATGAACAGACTGAAATAAAGAACATTGTGTACCAGTTCCTCACCGCCGATACTGTAGAAATGGGCAATAAAGCATCCCCATACAAAGAGACAGGTTAACACGGCTGAACCGGCCAGCTTGACAGCCTGTTTAAAGGTACCGTTGGAGCAGTAGAACAGAAAAAGCATGGTATACCATGCCAGAAAATAAGAGCCGTTATTGAAATTAATAGCAGTGGTAAAAGCAAGTCCCAGAGCAGGAACCAGACCGATAACCCAGTTGAATCTGCGCATCCCGAAAAGGAGAGCAAACGGATAGCTGGCAATCATGGCGAGATATACCGCATAATCCTCAACCATGTTACCGTAATAATAACGAAGACCAAGAAGGGAAATCACCGTAGTAATGGAGCAGAATCGGGAAAGAGGACTGAATTTAAAAACCCTGAGAGCCAGATCCACACTGACCATCCCGAAAACCAGAAACAGAGTTTCGATAAAAGCTATGCCGGGATACCCGCCGATACGGTAGCCTATCATATTTATGAAATAAATAGCCGGCCCCTTTATATCAATCATATCCTGGTATATAACTTCACCGTGAGACCACATCTTCCCGAAAAGAGCATAAACAGAGGCATCAAATCCCGGCGCGTGACCGTACCAGAGAGGGTTAAGTAAAGAAAAAACTATACCGACTATGCACAGTGCCACCAGAATCATTTCATGCTCCCTTACATGAAATACTCTTTCGACGAATGATCGGGGCTGCGCACCACTTTTCTCTACATCATTGGATCTGTTACTTTTATCCATTAATGTTACTCCGCCTTTTATCCGTTATTATTTTTCATTTATTTACTGACTGTATTCTTTCAGTATATCAATTAACTGCTATCGCCATAACGCAAAAGAACTGATAGCAGTATTATCTTAGGTTAAAAATCACAAATAATCAGAAACTGCTGATTACCAGAGTATGCCTGTTAGTCTTCAGACTGCTTTTCTCCGCTTTGAGTTCCATTAATTTTTCTGAGATTAACTGCCATAATGGTGTGGTTCTCAACTTTGGTTACCGTAATCAGCCATTCACCTGCTTCAAGAGAAGTACCTTCCCCGGGTACGGTCTGGAGTTTTTCTATGATATAACCGGCAATGGTATGATAAAGCACATCCATAGGAATGGAGCATCCGGTCTGACGTTCAAGCTCGGTAAGTGCCATATCCCCCTGAATATCATAGGAGCCGTCCTTGTTTCTGACGCAGTCGGCTATTTCTGATTTCTCCGGAAGATCACCGGCTATTTCCTCCATGATATCCCTCAGAGCGACAATACCTTCAAAATTACCGAATTCATCTACAACAAAGGTAGTGTAGGTCTTAGCCCGTTTCATCTCCTCAATACAGGTCAGAACACTGACGGTTTCCGGAATATAAAGCGGTTTACGCACCAGCTTCTGCAGAACCACCTCTCCCTTGGAATTAATCATTTTCTCAAGAAGCTCGGACTTACTGATAAATCCCAGCGGGGCATCGCGGTTGTCATCGATATAGGCCACAATATGGGAGAAGCTGTTCTTCACCATTTTTCTGAGAACATCCTGATAAGGCTCACCGATGTCAACCATGGCAATATCTCTTCTCAGAGTCATGATGGCTTTTACCGGCTGGTAGTCCAGACCGAGAACACGGGATACGAGATCCTTCTCCTCTCTGGCAAAAACATTATCCACCGGAGGTGAAACAATGGATTCCTTGATATTCTGCAGATGGTTTTCACTTTTAGCACCGAGAATACGCAGTACAAGACCGGCGGCAAATTCACGGCTGTTGTTACGGATATTCTTGTCCAGCTTCAGATTGTTCTTTCTGGCAATCTGATTGAATATTTCAATAAGAATGGAGAAACCGATGGCAGCATAGAGATATCCCTTAGGTACATGTATATGCAGACCGTCCGCCAGCAGACTGAAACCTATCATCAGCAGGAAGCTGAGACACAGAATAACCAGTGTCGGATGACTGCTCACGAAATCAGTCAGGAATTTACTTAAGGATACCATCACGGCCATGGCAATGATTACCGCAAACATCATGATAAATACGTGTTCACACATACCTACGGCGGTGATTACGGAATCGAGAGAGAAGATGGCATCAAGAACCACAATCTGCAGTACCACCATTCCGAATGCTTTGGCCACTGCCTTGTCAGAGGCATGAGCCGCAGTATCCCGGCCTTCAAGCTTTTCATGAAGCTCACTGGTTGATTTAAAGAGCAGGAATAGACCTCCTACAATCAGAATCAGATCTCTGACGGAAAGTCCCAGACTGCCGATGGAAAGCACCGGATCATTCAGAGTAACAACCCAGGAGATGGCGGCAATCAGGCACAGTCTGGTAAGAAGGGCCAGTCCAAGACCTAAGTATCTGGCTTTATCCTGAAGTTTTAGCGGAAGTTTGGATGCCAGAATGGCAATAAAAAGAAGGTTATCAATACCAAGAACAATTTCAAGAACAACAAGAGTCAACAGGCCAATCCAGGCGGAAGGCTCGTAGATCCACATCATGTCAAACATATAATATCCGATCCGATAACGGTTCCGGCCATGACGTATAAAAAGTTTTACCTAAAACTTCCGTGAACGCCGGCGGTAAAACCGTAAATAAAAAAAATAACAGCAGTCCTGTCTGATAAAACTAAATAAAAAAACACTCAGTTATATGTAACTGAATTTTTTCGCCGGCAGCTCCCCACAGCTCCTTTCTGCACCGGACTGCTTAAAAAATCACGTACACAACCGGAGGATCATGTACGTATTCATTAATAATCATCAGAAAGTATGGAGAACACCGGCTCGGGTAATCCGGAAATCAGAAAAAAATCCGGTGTTAAGACCGGCCTGTACGGCCGGGGAAAAAGGTTAGCCTTTTTTTATAAAAAACTACCTTTCACCGTTACGTCTTTTAGAAGCAAACTTTCTATCACCTTTTCTGTCAAAACCGCGATCAGACTTTTTACCGAAGGCTTCCCTGCGGCCGGCTCCTCTAAAGCTGTCACGATCACCGCTTCTGGAACCTTTTCCGGATCTTTCCTCATCACGGAATCTGCCGGAGAAGGACTTCTCACCGGTGCCGGTATCACGACCTTTGTCTCTGCGAGACTTCTTTTCATCATTGAAAGGAGCAAATCTGTTTACGGAACTGCCGTCACGACGTTTAAAATCACCTGAACGGCCTCTGCCTCTGGAGTTTTTATCTGCTTCATTAATGGCTTCAAACATTTTATTTTCAAAAGCATCATCGCGATCAAGCCCCAGACCGAGTCTGTCATTCTTTCTGCTGAAGGATGCTCTGCCTCTGGCATTATTCTGCTCTCTGTTGTTGAAGTTACGCACTGCACGGCGAACCTGTCTGTTCTTAACGTACTGTTCACGTACGGAAAGCTCCTTATCCTCAACAAAGGTTTCAGTTTCAGGCTTCATGCCGGCAACACTTCTCAGAGCGTTTACCTCGGCAAGATTCAGCTCGCGCCAGCCGCCGAGCGGCAGCTTGTCAAGCTCTACATTGGCATAACGGATACGCTTCAAACGGCTTACCTTAAAACCGAGAGTTTCCCATAATCTGCGTACCTCACGCTTACGGCCTTCCTTGAGAACAACATGATACCACTGGTTCATGCCTTCACCGCCGACGAAAGTAACACTGTCAAAATGAGCCATGCCGTCCTCAAGTTCAACACCGGTCTGCAGTTGCAGGATCTGTTCCTTGGTAACATTGCCGAATACTCTTACAGCATACACTCTTTCAACAGCATGACTTGGATGCATCAGTCTATTGGCCAGTTCGCCGTCGGTGGTAAAAAGAAGCAGACCGGAAGTATTGATATCGAGTCTGCCGATATACAGCCATCTACCGTTGTTAACGACCGGCAGACGGTCAAAAACAGTTGGACGTCCTTCAGGGTCTGAACGGGTACACATCTGCCCTTCCGGCTTGTTATACATCAGCACACGACAGACATTTTTTGGAGAAGTGGCGGTATGGATAACCTGACCGTCCACTCGGATAACCTCAGTACCCTCCACTCTGTCGCCTAATTTGGCAATCTTGCCGTCAACACTTACACGACCTGCTGAAATGTATTCCTCCATGGTACGGCGGGAGCCGATACCGATGGTAGCCAAAACTTTATGTAATTTTTCACTCATAAAAAAAACTCTATGCGATTTATTCTGCCTCACGGCAGAAAAA
The DNA here is from genome assembly GCA_900315145.1 of uncultured Pseudomonadota bacterium. Classification (GTDB taxonomy): domain Bacteria; phylum Pseudomonadota; class Gammaproteobacteria; order Enterobacterales; family Succinivibrionaceae; genus Ruminobacter. Next base: position 38,738 of record OMYE01000047.1, read on the forward strand.
AGTGTCTGATGACACCTAACCTGTCTCACGACAATTTAAAAAAATAAAAATAATCAGACCGGGAAGACCTTCATTAAAACAGTCTTCTTTTAACAAAGCGGCCTGAAAATATCCGGATTTTCCCTATTATACTTTATATGAGCCGTAAAATCATATTTAATTACTGCCAGATGCCTCTTTCTGGGCAAGGCAAAAACCTGTTACGGAACAGATACTATCTCAAAGAGCAGAAATTTCCGGCTGACGGAAATTCCGGCATATCCCGGCGCGTCACGAATAAAAAAACAGCATTACGGATAAACAAAAACAGCGAACCGGAATAATCTCTTATCCGCCTGTTCACTGTTTATCATATCCGGTATATAACCGGGAAAACCGGCGGACAGCCGGTTTTCCCTCTGTTCGCAGTTACTGTCTGCTTGAAACCTTTACACCGTCTTCAGTACCGACAATAAGCACATCAGCACCTCTCTTACCGAAAATACCTACGGTAACAACACCGGGGATGGCATTTACCAGCTGTTCAAGCTTCTTAGGTTCGGTAATACGAAGATCATGCACGTCAAGAATATGATTACCGTTATCGGTAACACAGCCTTCACGGTAAACAGGTCTGCCTCCAAGTTTGGTCAGCTCTCTGGCGACATATTCTCTGGCCATAGGAATAACCTCTACAGGAAGAGGAAACTTACCCAGTACATCTACAACCTTGGTATCATCAACAATGCAGATGAACTGCTTGGCAACAGCGGCAACGATTTTTTCACGGGTAAGAGCAGCACCGCCCCCCTTAATCATATCCATTTCAGGATTGATTTCATCGGCACCGTCAACGTAAATGTCAAAGCTGTCAATTTCATTAAGGTCAAAAACCTTGATACCCATGGCTTCAAGCTTCTTTGTTGATGCAACAGAGCTTGATACGGCGCCTTTAATTTTGTCCTTAATCGGTTCCAGACCATCAATAAAATAATTAACAGTAGAGCCGGTTCCTACACCGAGAATGGCATTTTCCTTAACATATTTTACAGCCTCGGCTGCAGCACTCATTTTCTTTTGGTTCTGATCCATTTTTGACAAACTCACATTGGGATGAATACTAAAAACAAAGGTATTATACAACGAAATTTGCTATTTGTCATAAAATGTGATGAATATAACAATTTTTAAAATAAGTGATTACATGTACAATGCATCAGC
>OMYE01000246.1 GCA_900315145.1 uncultured Pseudomonadota bacterium
AGGTCTGAAGCCTTTACCAGCTTTAAACGCTATCGCAGTTATCAACGGCAGACCTCAGCTTTTCGGTGACTGTCTCAAAGCACTTGTAATGAAGTTCGGTACCATCGAAGAACACTGGGATAATGAAAAAGGTGTCTGGACAATGACCGCACATCGTAACGGTCATCCCGATGTCACATGGTCTTACGGTTACAATGACGCAATAGCAGCCGGTCACGTTTCCTATAATCCTCAGAACAACACATTCGGTTTAGGTGCCCGTAAGTCAGACGCATGGGCGAAGAATCCGAAAAGAATGTGTCAGATGCGTTGCAGAGCTTTTGTAATCCGTGATGCTTTTCCTGACGTTCTTCAGGGTATTAACATCGAAGGTGACGGCTATGACGAAATCGAACCTGTTACCGAGGTACAGACCGAACCTGTAACCGAGGTTAAGGCACTCGAACAAAAACAGGCGGAACAGGCTGAAATCATGGCAGAAATGCAGAATGTTCAGGATGTATCTGAAGTAATTGACGTAGAAGTTTAACAGGCAAAAAAAATCCCTTTTCCTGAGGATCTAGAGAAAAGGGATCGTAAACCGGAGTCTTTAGTTCGCAGAATGTGAAGAACGTCCTAGATTCAGTCATAATGACGGCACTGCGGATATTTACTACTACAAAGGCCAGGCAATCACTGTATTTAACAATTACTACTACGATGATTTGTTAAATTTTTACCTTTTAGACAACGATTACAGCATGACCCGTGGGGATGGATATTTCATTTTGTTTAGAAAATCTAACGCTAGTCTGACGATGATTTATCGTACAAAAAGCGGTCGTGCCGCAGGTGTCTATAATCCTAATATTTTTGCCGACTTATACAAATTCAACACTTGTTTATAACTAACAGAGGATATGTAACATGTTTTTACAAGGCAGAGCAAATTTAAACGACAATGCGTTCAGAAATCTAAGCAAATACACATGGCTTAACCAGTCTGACGTATTCACAGGTGAGATAGAACAGGCCGTATATTCTGATTATATCGACAAGAACGGCACAATGGGGAGCAAAATAAATATTACTGTATGTAACGATCAGACCATGCAGAAGGCGGGTTTTGCAATTTTTGTTTTCCGCAAAGGTTCTCAGACCTTTTCCGGTCATGTATCTCAGATTATGTATCATGCCGGAATCGACATTGATCACTGCAACGGCCTTGATATGGTGGAAATGAAAAATAAGAACGGAGAAGTTGTTACCAGTGGTAAAACCAAAACTCCTGTATATACAATCCCTTGTTTGAGAGGTACTGCGATAACCGTGATGCTGAAAAGGACCGGAGAAGGCATAGACAGAGACAATAACCCAATGCCTTTTCTTGAACTGTTTGGATGGGAAATCTTTAACGCTCAGGGCTTTAGTGCAAACGAATGTAAATACGGAGACTGCATTATTGAAAAGAAGTACGGCCGTGGGTTTAAGTTTGCTGAAGTCTATGAAAAGTTTATGGCTGATTTACAGCAGAATCAGTCAGGCGGATACGGTAAGCAGTCGACACAGCAACAGGTACAGCCACAACAGGCACAAGGCTATAATCAGCCACAGCAGCAGAGCCAACAGCAACAGCCGTTACAGAATTTTGCCCCGCAGTACTCAGGGAATCCTAATGGAAACGATCCGCTGCCGTTTTAACTGTTCGAAAATCCCGAACAGTTGCAAAATTTACAATAGTTGAATCTGAACCTGTCGGAAAAATTGACAGGTTCAAACAAGGAGTAAATCAAATGAGTTTAGAGCTAGATAAGAGAATTAAGGCTATTACAGATATTAAGTCTGTAACTGATGGTTGTCATGACTGGGAACTAATGAATAAAAAAGGGTACTTTGCTGATCGTATTTTTGATTTTAAAGACCTCAAGCGTACTTGTATGTATGGTGAATATGCTGAGTATAGAGAACATGATCAATGCTTTCTTTGTAAAATTGATCATCATGATGGAACATTTGACGATACCTATTACCGTTATTTTATCCCTGAAGACAGCTTGCTTCCTGAAGAAGAACCTGAAAAGAAGTACAGAGCCTTTACCCTTGCTGAATGGTTTAATCAGCATGAAATAGGCGATGTTATCCATTACAGATGTAAATCACCGGAAATAGAATTACGTCATATGTACACCGGGTATGCGTACGGCATAGGTGCAGATATAGAAAAAACCACTTCCGGAACCATGACCCTGGGTGTTGCAAGCTACGCCTTGGATTATCTTTTTGAGGAATACGAACTTGAAATAAACGGCGAATGGCAACCGTTCGGAGTGATTGATGAATAAGGAGTAAGAAATGAGTATAAGTATTCTTGTTAAGGTAAAAGAATTTACCGAGTTTTGGAGAAGGTGGCTTAATGAACTGTATGAGATTGAAAAGAGTATGCCGCCGTTACAGGGTGATGAACTTATCCCAGAGATAAAGAATAGATATTCACTGGCAGATCTTTTCATTGACCGTGAAGAACAGGATAAAGACCGCTTTTTTATGGAAGTAATGAAAAATGTTGAGAATGTTCCATTAGATTTAAAAGCATCTTATCTCACTTTAA
>OMYE01000023.1 GCA_900315145.1 uncultured Pseudomonadota bacterium
CGCATTCATCCAACCTTGAGGAAAAGCCTTAACAACTATAGAACAGTAATTAGAAGTAAATTGAGTCATATCAATTACACATAAAAACCAATTCTTGAATAAGATCACATTTTATCAAATTTATTTGTCTTTTTAAAGAAAATTTAACATTATTATCACTATTTTTTGAGTCAAGAAAAACAACAAATACAATAAAAAAATTCAAGTAACCTCTTAGAGAAAACGCCCATCTCTCACTTTACAAGTGAATAAAAATAACACAATTATTCCATACATTTTTATCTTAATTCTCCAATATCCCCCTTCAGCAAAACACAATACATTCTTAAAAAACTCAGAATACTTTTTTAAATACAGAAAGAACCTCACCGGAAAGACATTTTTCATAAATAATCATTGCCAGTAATTACAACCTGTGGTGATTTCAGTCGTCGGTTTTCTGTCGCTCTGTCTCCATCAATACAAATAAATTCATCTGTTACGGGTTATTTTTGTTTATTTCGGAACAGAAAATAACGCTTTTCGTGAGTAAGTAATATTGAACTGTGATTATTGACATAATTTATTCATCAATAACCTATAATCATTTTTTAGCATCCTGCATATATGATTAAATATAGTCATAATAAGTCATAATAAGTTATAAAAAACATAACATATTAAGTGAATAAAAAAACGGACACTTTATATCAGTCATTGAACAAGAAAGGAAAAACGGCCTTATAATCATCCTTGACACACCCTGTCATTTCTGGTGAATACCTGAGGCTTTCAGTATTTTCTCCTCGCCATATTCAGTCGCTCAGCCGCATTTTTATTCTCTATACTGTTATATTGTTTTTATTGCTGATGATTCAGGTCCGGTATAAATATCTAGAAAGAAGAGTCCCCTGTAGAAACATTCCCTAAAACGGATATACAGGTATACAGCTTAACCTGAAACGGCATCAGCATCTATAAGTACAATGGATTCAATATAAAAAATTTTTTACAGATTTAATCTGTTTTAAGCCTGTTTCGGATTCATGCCACCAGACTGATGTGACCTGCATTTTGCGGGGGCAGTTCTCAGGCCTCTGTCTCCACCGGTTTAAAGCTGATGTTTTTCTTGTTTTTTTTATGTGGAGCAAAGCACTATGAGTAAAATGATGAAAGGTTTTGCCATGCTTGGTATCGGCAAGGTAGGCTGGATTGAAAAGGAAGTCCCTAAATGCGGTCCGCTTGACGCCATTGTAAGACCTCTGGCCATTTCCATCTGTACTTCTGACGTACACACTGTTTATGAAGGAGCCATCGGCGACCGTCATAACATGATTCTAGGACACGAAGGATGCGGTGAAATTGTCGAAGTCGGATCTGAGGTTAAGGATTTCAAGCCAGGCGATCGTGTACTCGTACCGGCAATCACCCCTGACTGGAACTCTCTTGAAGCCCAGGCTGGATACAGCATGCACTCAGGCGGCATGCTAGCCGGCTGGAAATTCTCCAACTTCAAGGATGGTGTTTTCTCCGAATATTTCCATGTAAACGATGCTGACGGCAACCTGGCACTCATTCCTGAAGGTATGAGCGTAGAAGAGGCGTGTATTCTTTCAGACATGGTTCCAACTGGATTCCACGCAGTTGAACTTGCTGACGTACAATTCGGTGACTCCGTACTGGTTATCGGAATCGGTGCTGTCGGCCTTATGAGTGTAGCCGGAGCAAGTCTTCGCGGTGCCTCACGCATTATAGCGGTAGGTACTAGACCAAAATGTATCGAAGTAGCCAAGATTTATGGTGCAACAGACTTCATCTCCTATAAGGACGGATCTATCGAGGATCAGGTAATGAAACTTACCGGCGGTAAGGGAGTGGATCGTGTCTGTGTGGCAGGAGGAGATTCTACAACATTTGAAGCTGCCATCAAGTCTCTTAAGCCTGGCGGGCGTATCGGTTCCGTAAATTACTTAGGCAGCGGTGAATTCGTAACCATACCGAGAGTTGAATGGGGGTGCGGTATGGGACACAAACAGATTCTTTCAGGTCTGATGCCTGGCGGACGTCTCCGCATGGAGAAGCTTGCCTCTTTGGTGACATCCGGAAGACTTGACGTCAAGCCGGAAATCACTCATGTATTCCATGGATGGGAGCACTGTGCAGAAGCTCTTGAGCTCATGCGCAACAAACCGAAGGATCTCATTAAAACAGTAGTTATCCCTGGCTAAACACAGAGTATAGAAATGAAAGTATTAGTAGTATCCGGTTTTTTAGGTGCCGGCAAGACTACTTTCATTCAGGAAATGATAAGCCGTTCTCATGAACGGCTTGTTGTTTTAGAGAATGAATATGGTAGTACCGATATCGATCAGCAGATCATCCGCACCAGTGATGCGGCCAGCGTGTGGGACTTGACAGAAGGTTGTATCTGCTGCACTAAAAGTGCCGATCTAGCCGCATCCGTCATAACCATTGAAAACACAGTCAGACCTGATTTTCTTATTGTTGAACCCTCCGGTGTGGCAGCTCTCAGCAACGTAATTGCAAATCTAAAAAAAATCGAATACGAAAGAATTACGATTCTCAGGCCCATAACTATTGTAGATGCTGAGAATTTTATGCTGAACCTGAAACAGTATCCTGATATTTTTCCGGATCAGATTAAATCATCCTGTACTGTAGCAATCTCCAAACCGGATCATCCAGATCCCTCTCTTCTAGATACAGTAACAAGAAAAATAGCCACACTTAACCCGAAGGCAGATATACTTCACGGTCACTACCGAGAAGCTGATGATAACTGGTGGAAATCTCTTTTTACAGTCCCCTGTACCGGTACCCAGAATAACGCCGGTGTAAGAGGAGCCTTCGGTTTTATTGTCAGGGCCAAAGGAATACTGCCTGCTGGCAAGGAATGGTTGCGGTTTGACATTGTGAACGGCAGAATATCCATTGAGGGATATGATAATTCCACTTTAAAATCAGGTGCTGAGTGTGTATGGATTGGCCGGGGGATAGACCGCCTGAAAATAGCAGAATATTTCAGCAGACCGAAAATAACCGACAAACCTCTGAATATCATTGGGGGCAGGCATCATATCAAAGTACCAGTGAATTAGAAACGAAAAAGTTCCAGCTGCCATTAGGAATACGAAGCTGATTTTCAGTTCTGCCGAATGTTCCCTGAATTCTCTATTTTTTTAGAAAAATTTTCTCTCATGTGGTAAAATTAACACCATATTTCAGCCCTATGGCAGTCCGGTTTTTCCAAAAATAATCCGGACTTTATTCTGTTTATATCTGACAAAACCTCAGGCCACGGATTACCAGTCCGGAAGGCTCACGGGGTGTTTTTTTATTTTTAAGGATCATTTATGTCTTCTATTGTTGAAAAAACCGTATTGGTTATCAACTGTGGCAGTTCATCTGTAAAATTTGCCATCATCAACCCTAACGACGGTCACGTTTATCTTAACGGTATCGCCGAATATCTGAATCTTCCTGAAGCAAGAATTGAATGGAGATTTGAAGGTCAGGACAAACAAAGTCAGGATCTGGGTAACAAAGCAGACCATGATATTGCCATCAGCTTCCTTAATAAGAACATTCTGGCAACCCGTCAGGATCTTCTTGATTCCATCTGTGCCGTTGGCCATCGTATTGTGCAGGGCGGTGAATTATACACTGAACCTACTCTGGTAACAGATGAAGTTGAAGCCGGTATCGAAAAATGTATTCCTTTCGCACCTCTTCACAACCCGGCTCACCTCATCGGTATCAGAGCTGCCAGAAAATCATTCTCAAATGTTCCTCACGTTACCGTATTTGATACAGCATTCCATCAGACTATGCCTGCTGTAGCATACAGATACGCTATTCCTGAAGAACTTTATACCAAGCACGGTATCAGACGCTATGGTGCTCACGGTACCTCTCACGGCTATGTTGCCGCTGAAGTTGCAAAGCAGCTCAATGCAGATCCGGAAAACTTCAATGTTATCACCTGTCACCTTGGTAACGGCGCATCAGTTTCTGCAGTTAAGAACGGCAAGTGCGTTGACACCTCTATGGGCTTAACTCCGCTTGACGGTCTGGTAATGGGAACACGTTGCGGTTCAATCGATGCCTCCGTAGTATTCTTCATGTGTGACGTTTTAGGCTATAAGGTTGAAGAAGTTCGTGAAATATTCAATAAGAAATCAGGTTTAATGGCTATTTCCGGTGCCACCTCTGACTGGAGAGGCATCACCGAAGGCTATGAAAAGGGTGATGAAAAGTGCACTCTCGCTTTTGAAATGTTCTGCTACCGTTTAGCTAAATTCATCGCTTCATACTACATTCCTTTAGGACGTGTTGATGCCATCGTATTTACCGGCGGTATCGGTGAAAACTCATATCTCATGAGAAAGCGTGTTATCGAACTTCTCCCTGAGGTATTCGGAGCCAAGCTCGATCTCGAAGCCAACAGTAAAGCACGTGCGTACTTAGGCGGTAAGGGTCCTATCCATGCTGCAGATTCAAAGGTCAAGATCGTTGTTGTACCAACCAACGAAGAACTGGTGATTGCCCGCAGCGCCTTCAAGTTTGTTAAGTAAGCAATCAGACATTCTTATTCATACATAAAGTAAAACCTCCGGCAGCTCAATATAATCTGCCAGAGGTTTCTTTTTTTCCGGAATATTTTGTTGCCTAAGAGATTCAAAACTCCTATCAGGCAAACGCCCACCTTCTAATAAAATAAATCTCTCTTAATCTGCTCTTTTTAATGGATTCTTTTCCAGATAAACAAATATCAGTTCACCGGTAACCTGATGCTCTTTGAACCTTCTGTAGCCGAGTTTTTCATAAAGTCTGATATTTTTTACACTTCTGGTGGAGGTGAAGAGCTCATATCTCCTGTCAGGAAAAAAGTGCTCCAGTTCCAGCAGAAGTTTAGTTCCCAGTCCCTGACGCTGATAATCCGGATGAATCATCAGCTTGCCAATATATACAGAATCCGCATCAGTCTTCACTCTGACTGAGCCGATAATAGTATTTTTATAAACCATTTTAAATACCACGCACTTGCGATATTCCTGAAGCAGATCATCAAGTGTGGCGGTAAGCGGCTCAATATCTCTCGTCCCGAAAAGCTCGGCCTCGCTTATAAAGGCTCGATGCTGAAGAGCCAGTATATCCGGCAGATCATCTACCTCAGCACGTTCAATTAAAACATCAATCATACCGAATATTTCCTATTATCATAAAAAAGTTTCCCGGGATCATAATATCATCAATACAAAAAAGGGGACTCTTTCAAGTCCCCGTGATACATCCTTATTTACCGGATAGCTCAACCGCCGGTCTGATATACGCCGCCTTCATTCCCGGAAGAACAGTTGATAACAGTGTCACCAGTATACATGACAGTGATATCAGCAGCACATCTGAATTACGCACCTCTGTCGGCACGAAATCTATAAAGTAGGTCTCAGACTTGAGAATAGTTATGCCTGTAACGCTCTGAATAAAATTAATTACCTCAGTTAAATTATAAGCAATAAGCAGACCTAAACAAACACCGAAAACTGTACCGTAGATGCTCATAATAAGCCCCTGCACCACAAAGGTTGCAAGCACGCTTTTGCGGGAGTACCCCATTGACATTAAGATAGCCACCTCACTGCGCTTTTCATTAACAGACATAATAAGAATGGAAATAATGTTAAAGCTCGATACTACTATTACCATGAGCAGTGCCAGCCACATTACCGTACGCACCATTTGAATATCCCTGTAGAAAGGAGCAGCCTGAGCCATCCAGCTCTGAATTCCCATAGGAGTTGAAATACTGTTACGTATAGGAGTAACCGCATCTGTGGTATCCTCATACGCATGAAAAAAACTACCGGTATCAATGAAGATACTTACCGACTGGTCATCATTCATTCCCAGAAGCTTACGGAGAGAACTTATATCAACATACGCTAAAACTCCGTCAAGCTGCCCGCCAATCTTAAAGATGCCGGTTACTTTGCAGTTAAGTCCCATAGGTGCGCTCAAAGCCCCGTCACTGCTGTTTTTGGTGATAATAAGCTCTACACTGTCACCTCTCTTTACCTGAAGTTTTTTGGCAAGATCATTTCCCAGAATAACACCTGGGCTGTCATATCCGTTTTTACCTGGCTGCAGATCTGACACTCTGACACCATCAAGCATAAAATCATCAAGATTTATAATATTCTTAAAATTAGCTGTATCTAGAGCCGTAACTCTGGCAGAACGGTACTTGTTATCATGGTTCAGCATGGCACTGACTACCATTCCAGGTGTAGCTGATTTTATTTTATCCTGACGTTCCAGAGTCTCGATCACATCCGAGGTATTATCGAAATAGCCACTCAGAGACCGCAGTTCAATGGTGGGCATTACACCTACCACGCGGTGTGCCACCTCTCTTTCAAAGCCGTTCATGGCAGAAAGACCTATTATAAGTGCAGCAACACCTATGGTAATTCCTACTACAGAAGCAATAGAAATAAAATTGGACATTATCAGTTTTTTCTTACTGCGGGAAAACTGAATGCCTACTTTTAAAGGTAAAAACATATCTACTTAACCTTTATGAACTTATCTCTTGATAACACGTTCGGCCAGAGTTCCGTCATTCATTTCATAAACTCTTTCGAATTTACCGGCCATATCCCTGTCGTGTGTAACAACCAGCATGGAACATTTACTTTCCTCTCTTATCTCCTCAAGCAGCGCCAGAACTTCATTTGCACTCTTGAAATCAAGGTTGCCTGTAGGTTCATCAGCAAGAATAAGTGAAGGTTTGTTGGCAACGGCGCGGGCAATGGCCACACGCTGTCTCTCACCTCCTGAAAGTTCTGATGAACGGTGGTTGAGACGATGTCCTAAGCCTACCCTGTCGAGCAGGTATTTAACCCGCTCATCAATCTGCTTTTTGTTATAATCCCCTGAAATCATCATCGGAAAGGCAACATTCTCATAAGCGGTAAAATCGCTCAAAAGGTGATGAAACTGATATACGAAGCCCAGAATATGATTTCTGAAGTAATCACAGCGTGCATTACCCAGCTTGAACAGGTTTTCTCCCTGATAATAAACAGCCCCCTTGGTAGGCTTGTCCAGAGTTCCCAGTATGTGCAGTAAAGTACTCTTACCAGAGCCGGATGAACCGATAATGGCTACCATCTCATCGCTGTAGATATCTAAATCCACGCCCTTTAAAACATGAGTAACTATACTGCTTTCAGTGTAGTCCTTGCATACACTGTCAGCTCTTAAAATTAATTCCTTTTCGAGATTTTTACTCATGATAATCAATCCTATTCATAACGAAGTGACTCAACCGGTGACTGCTTTGCCGCCTTTATTGACGGATAGATGGTTATGGCAAAGCTCAAAGCAATGGTTACTAATACTATCAGGAACAGCTGTCCGCCACGAATTAGTACAGGAACACCTGTACCGCCTGCAGAAATTGCAAGATTCAGATTCAGCATACTCAGAATGCTGTCAAGATAATTGAGACAGAGCAGACCTAGACCCAGACCGAATACCGAACCGAGTATACCGCTCAGAGCTCCTTCAATAATGAAGATACGCATAATAGTCCCCTGACTGACACCAAGTGTACGCATTACCGCAATTTCAGCAAGCTTATTACTCACCACCATAGCTAAGGAGGAAAGCATGTTAAATACTGCCACCATGGTAATCAACGCCAGCATGAGTCCCATCATGGTTCTTTCCTGAGCCACACTCTGAAAGAATTCCCCGAGTTCAATACGCCAGTCCTTAACCTCCAGTTCCGGATCAATCTTCTTTACCTGTTCAATGAAATCACTGATGGTAAACGGATCCTTCAACCAAACTCTGAAACCCGAAATATAGCCTTTAGGCATATGAACCAGTTTTCTCACGTCTTCAATGTTAGCAAGAATCATTTTACTTGCAGACATACCTCCGACTGAAAATGTTCCGGAAACATTAAACATACGCTGTGAGGGCATTCTGCCGAACGGAGTGTAGCGAACATATGATGCAGAAATAATTCTTAAACCGCCGTATCTACTGCCGTTAAGACCGTCAAGAGCATCATACCCTAAAATAATAGAATAGCTCTGGGGCTGCAGCGTATTAAATATTTCGCTTCTCGAAGAGGCTCTTACAAGATCATTTAAAGGATAGGTGGCAGGATCTATACCATAAAGGGTAGCACCGTATATACCGTTACTTCCCTGAATCATAACATCATCGGAAATCTGCGGTGCTATATGCTGCACACCGCGGATACGTTTAATTTTTTCCAAATCGTAATCCATGGCAATCCGGTCGTTCGAACCTGTCAGCACAGCATGAGGTACGGAAGACAGCAGTCTATCCTTCAATTCCCCCTCTAAACCGTTCATTACCGATATAACCACAATCAGAGCAGCCACGCCCAGCATAATACCAATCATGGAAAGCAGTGCGATAAAAGTGGCAAAACGGCGTTTTGAAGAGGCGAAGGCATAGCGCAATCCTACTGATAGACTCAAAGGCCTGAATAGTTTTAACAATGCCATAAATAATCCTCGAAAATATCTGCCGGTTCATAAAAGAGAATACAGGTATTTCCGCTTTTCATCCCTTTTGAACCTTTATTCTTTCTCATCAGTCCTTTATTCTTTTAATCTTTTTTGTCTTATTCTTTATATCAGTATCACTCTGACAGCAATACGTAATACCGCCGGACGTAACAAAAAAATTCAATATGTAATAAGCGGACATACAACAAATAATTTAAAAAATACTCATTATTATACTTTTAAAGATACATCACATCTAGTTTTTGCCCCAAAAAACAGCCGAAAATAATTACCCGCTCAGATTTTTACCTGAAAAAGCAAATCTGAAACAGTAGCACCAGACATTCTCTTTGAAAAATAAAAAGGATGTCCGCCGTATGACCGGCGTGACACCCGTATATATCAGTCTGTACGGAGAACATCTCCCCGTACGATAGTCAGTCTACTTCCATCCGGTTATTTCACGTAAACCGTCAGCAATGTCGGCAAGTGAGCGCACGGTTTTAACCCCGGCGCTTTCCAAAGCTTTGAATTTTTCTTCAGCTGTTCCCTTGCCTCCAGCAATGATTGCACCAGCATGCCCCATTCTCTTCCCTTTTGGTGCAGTTGCACCAGCAATGTAGGCCACAACAGGCTTAGTCACATGCTTTTTGATATACTCGGCAGCCTCTTCTTCTGCATTTCCACCAATTTCACCAATCATAACGATAGCTTCTGTTTGTTCATCCTCCTGGAAGAGCTTCAGCATATCAATAAAATTTGATCCTGGAATAGGGTCTCCGCCGATCCCAACACAGGTGGACTGACCAAAACCGGCATCAGTAGTCTGCTTGATTGCTTCATAAGTAAGAGTACCGCTGCGGGAAACAATACCAACCTTGCCCTTCATGTGTATTGAAGCAGGCATAATCCCCAGCTTGGCTTCACCGCTGGTAACAATACCGGGACAGTTAGGTCCGATCATGGTTATATCAGTACCGGCAAGTCGTCTCTTAATCTGCAGCATATCAAGAGTAGGCACACCTTCGGTAATGCATACAATCAGTTTTATGCCGGCATCAATAGCCTCGTATACGGCATCCTTGCAGAAAGGAGCCGGCACATAAATCATGGTAGCTGTAGCACCGGTCTTTTCAACAGCTTCCTTAACAGTATTGAACACTGGAAGACCTAGATGAACCTGACCGCCCTTTCCCGGAGTTGTACCCCCTACAAGCTTTGTACCGTATGCAATACACTGTTCAGAATGGGAGGTTCCCTGAGAACCTGTAAACCCCTGACAAATGGCTTTTGTTTCACTGTTTAGTAAAATTGACATTGTTTATCCTCCTACTGTGCACTCTTAACGGCCAGCTCAGCAGCTTCCTTTAGAGATTTGGCTGAAATAATGTTTAATCCGCTGGCATCAAGTTTAGCCAGACCGCTTTCCGCCTGATTACCTTCAAGACGCACAACTACCGGAACCTTAACCCCGACCTCGGCAACGGCACCGATAATGCCGTCAGCTATAAGATCACAGCGAACAATACCGCCGAAAATATTCACCAGAATACATTTAACATTCTGGTCTGCCAGAATAATCTTAAAGGCTTCAACCACACGTTCCTTTGTGGCTGTACCTCCTACATCCAGGAAATTTGCCGGTGAACCGCCGAATGTTTTAATGATATCCATGGTTCCCATGGCCAGTCCTGCACCGTTAACCATACAACCGATATTACCGTCGAGAGCCACATAACTTAAACCGGCTGTCTGGGCTCTAGCCTCTCTTGGATCAATCTGTGAAGGATCGTCCATGGCGGCAAGATCCTTGTGACGGTACAGAGCATTAGAATCTATATTAATCTTGGCATCAAGACATGACAGATGATTATCTGCTGTAACTACAAGAGGATTGATTTCCAGAAGAGACAAATCCTGCTCATGAAACATTTTGCTCATGCTGAGAAAAAGACTGACGAACTGTTTAAAGGCGTCACCGGTAAGTCCCAGCTTAAAAGCAAGTTCTCTTCCCTGGAAAGGCTGTGCTCCTGCAACCGGGTCGATAACTTCCTTAAAAATCTTCTCAGGAGTTTCCCTGGCTACCTTTTCAATCTCCATACCGCCTTCGGTAGAAGCCATGAACACAACACGCGCCTTTGATCTGTCAATGGTTGCTCCCAAATACAGTTCTCTGGAGATTTCCGAACATTCCTCAACCAGCATTCTGGATACCGGCTGTCCTTTTTCACCGGTCTGAACGGTTACAATTCTGTTTCCCAGCCACTTTGACGCAAATTCGCCGGCTTCTTCAGCCGTCTTGCAGATCTTAACGCCACCTACTTTACCGCGACCGCCGGTATACGCCTGGCACTTTACAACCACAGGCTGTCCTTCAAAAGCAGAAAAAGCCTGTTCCACTTCAGTGGCAGTACTGCAAACTACATTTTTAGGAACAGGTAAACCATATTTTCTTAATAGGTCTTTTGCCTGATATTCATGTAAATTCATTTTATGCAAACCTTATTTAAAAAATTAATACACCGCAGTAATTTCAGTCCCCTTTCACGGAACACCTTCATCACGGCAGTGACATATTCCATAACTCTTAGCTCTTAATGCAATTAAAAGGCCAACTAATGTGCAATTATAACGACAGAGTTAATAAATTTAAAGATCACTGCGTGACAATAAGCACAAAATAATTCCCGCAGAGCCCTGCTGAACACAGGTAATAATTCCCGCATCGAATCACAGAATTTCGACAAAAAAATACAGAAAACAATTTACAAAAAACAGGGAGGAAGCAGAATAATCTAGAAATACAAACAAAATATATCAATCAAAAAAACACATTTACAGGAAAAGAGATAAATAAGCAGATAAAGAGAAATATATGCTTTCCCATAAGCATAAGCATAATCAATAAAATCAAAAATAAAAAAATCAGAAAAAAGCCGTTATGCTACTAACATACACTGTCGTGCTATTCCGGATAACATCTCACCTAGGATACAGAAAATCTGATCTCACAATATAAATGTAGAGACATATCTATCTCTTTGCCTCTTCATTTTATATCAATCAGGCTTTGGGGATCACAGGCATAAAACATTACTAATAACGTTTTCATGAAACAGTCATAAAAAAAAACACAATTATTTTAAATTTAACCGTTTTAAAACATGTAAAAAATGATCATTATGGTTATAATAGTAACAGTTTTTTGACGAATAGCTATATTGTTAAAAAAATTCAATAACTGTCCGCCACAAAAAAAAAGAATTATGAAGGAGTTTGCAATGTCTGAAGTAACTGATAAGAAAGTTGCTATTCTTAATATTCCCGGACTGGATCCTATCGAACTTCCTATTTTAAAAGGAACTGAAGGACCTGAAGTAATAGACGTAAGAGCCCTGGGTTCACACGGATACTTTACTTATGACCCGGGTTTTGTTTCTACCGCCTCATGCAAATCCAAAATCACTTTCATAGACGGAGAGAAAGGTATTCTTCTGCATCGCGGTTATCCAATCGCACAGCTCGCAACCCAGACTGATTATTTACAGGTATGCTACCTGCTGTTAAACGGCGACCTGCCAAGCGCAGATCAGTATGCCGCATTCAAGAAAAGAGTTACCTACCATACCATGGTGCATGAGCAGATCAATTCCCTGTTCAAGGCATTCCGTCGCGACTCACACCCTATGGCCATTATGTGCGGTATAGCCGGTGCATTATCAGCGTTCTATCACGATAATCTTGATATCTACGATCCGGAACACCGCGAACTTACCGCATTAAGACTTATCGCCAAGATGCCTACATTGGCAGCAATGTCATATAAGTACTCTATCGGTCAGCCTTTTATGTCTCCAAAAAATGACCTCAGCTATGCCGGAAACTTCCTGCACATGATGTTTGCCACACCTTGTGAGGAATATGTAGTAAATCCGGTTATCGAAAAAGCTCTGGATCGTATCTTCATTCTTCATGCGGATCATGAACAGAATGCCTCAACATCATCCGTTCGACTCGCAGGTTCATCAGGTGCCAATCCTTACGCCTGTATTGCTGCCGGTATTGCTTCTTTATGGGGACCAGCCCACGGCGGTGCTAACGAAGCCTGTCTGAGAATGCTTGAACGAATCGGTACAGTTGAACGTATCCCTGAATTCATCGCTAAAGCTAAGGACAAGAAGGATCCGTTCAGACTTATGGGCTTTGGTCATCGCGTTTATAAAAACTACGATCCTAGAGCCACAGTTATGCGTGACACCTGCCATGAAGTTCTTAAGGAACTCAATATCAAGGATCATCCGATTCTTGACGTTGCTGTTGAACTAGAAAGAATTGCCCGTAGCGACGAGTACTTTATCGAACGAAAACTCTATCCTAACGTAGACTTCTATTCAGGTATTATCCTCAATGCCATCGGTATTCCAACAAACATGTTTACTGTAATATTTGCCCTTGCAAGAACCATCGGATGGATTACTCACTGGATTGAAATGAACGAAGAACCTGATTCACGTATCGGTAGACCTCGTCAGATCTACATCGGCAACCCGACAAGAGATGTTAAGCCTCTTGCTGAGCGTCCAGACTGTCCTAAGAAATTCTAATAAAGCTTTCAGCTTTTGCATTACAAAAAAGGTGATAGTACTTGCGTACTTTCACCTTTTTTCAGTCTTACTTCATATCAGATAATATCATACCAATCACCACAGCCGCCACGTTATCCGAGAGTAATCTCCCCGAAATCAATTATTAAAAAAACTCAAACAGAAAAAACAAAAGAAAATAATAAAACCGGAAAACTGAAATTTCCTACAGTGAAACCAACGACAGTTTTACTCACTCCGGTACATCATTTCTGCCCAAAAAACTGCATTACTGTTAAAATTAATAACCGGTACAGATAATGACTCTGCTTCGACTACGTTTCTCCTGTACCCGTTTTTTTGAAATATTAAATTCGCAATAAAATCATAAAATATCAGGCTGTTCTATGGATCATGTAACCGAAGAGGAAGTTATGGATGTCGCCAGGGCGATAATGATTCGCGGGGAGAGGGTTAGCACCAATAAAATACGTTCAGCCCTGGGACGTGGTTCGTATTCCACCATTATGGCTATACTGGTGAAGAACGGAATTAAAACCTCAAAATCAGGTGTAATCACTGATAATACCACCGGCGGCGGCATGGAATTGCTACACGAGTTAAAGAACAATCTGATAAAAGAACAGTACCGTCATGAATTATTAAAAAAAGAACTTGCCGATAAATATAAGCACATAGATATCAGCAGTATTATTCTTTTAAGCCTGATTAAAGATATTTTAATCAGACATCTTCATCCTGGAAATCCTCTGGTAAAATTTATCTCTGATCAGGATACAAGCTGGCTGATAGCTTCGGAATCATATGATCTGAGTCAGCAGACAATCAGTAGCATGCATAATATTCTGCTTAATGAATTTATCAAAGAAGTCCAGTCTATGATAAAAAAACCCGGAGAACTGCGTCTGAGGGGGGGAATACAAAGTTTAAAAAATGTTGAAAGAATGCTTCAGGATTTACTAAACAGGACCAATGATGATGGGGTTTACAACTACAGAAATTGACGACGCCATAGCTGCTCTGAAAGAACAGAATCTAAAGATATCCACCATTAATCTGCGCCGTATTCTCGGCCGCGGTTCTTACGCCACGCTCCAGAAAATTCTACAGCAGAACGGCTACATTCATTCGCCGGGTGAGAAGGTATATAAATCGGATGGCAGGATTAAAAACGAGGGAGTATCACCAAGTATTCAGCATGAAGATAAAAGCACAGAAGAGTATTCAAAGGACGATGAAAACAGGAATTCATCAACTTGTAATTCTCAGCATGCCGCAGTAAACAATGATAATACCATCTGTACCGGTGAAAGCTTTGCATGTTTAATCAGCCAGACCGACCACACCATTTTAAGACTCAAAAAAGATAATCAGGAATTATCACAAAAAATCCGTCGTTTGGAAGAAGAAATCTCCAATCCACTTCTCGAACATCAGATAATTCTTAAACACTTTAACAACAGGTGCCTTAGCGGTGCAGTAGGAGAAATTCCGGAGGATTTAATGATTATTCTGAAAGAACTGATATTCCGCACCAAAAACCGACTGAATACCCTGCATAACGGTTCAGATTACTATGAGGACAAAGCTAAGAAACTATTAAAAATTATGTGTTTAGACAGAAATATCGACTAGCTACCATCGAACATTTAAGTCTGACAGACTCCTACTGTATTCGTATGCTTAACCGTCATTTTTCAGTAGCTGGAATTTTTTATAGCATCATCAACGTAAAAGCCTCATGACATTACTGTCATGAGGCTATCCTATTTAATCAGACTCGAAAATTAGAGAGAGTTCTTAGAACCTAATTCTTCGAAAGCTTCCTGTAAACGAGCGATCATACCTTCCTGGCCCTTACGTAACCATACGCGTGGGTCGTAGTACTTCTTGTTAGGAGCATGTGGACCTTCTGGGTTGCCTAACTGACCCTGGAGGTAAGCTTCCTTATCCTTGTAGTAGTTGAGAACACCGCTCCATGTAGCCCACTGAGTATCGGTATCGATATTCATCTTAACAACACCGTAGCTAACTGCATCACGGATATCCTGAGCAGCTGAACCTGAACCGCCGTGGAATACAAAGCTTAATGGCTTAGCATCTTTAGCGAGACCTAACTTTTCAGCAACATAAGCCTGAGAATCACGGAGAATTGTTGGCTTTAACTTAACGTTACCAGCCTGGTATACACCGTGTACGTTACCGAATGAAGCTGCGATAGTGAAGTTAGGGCTGATCTTGCTTAAACGTTCGTAAGCGTAGTAAACATCCTTTGGCTGAGTGTAAAGAGCTGATTCATCCTTACCAGAATTATCAACACCGTCTTCTTCACCGCCGGTGCAACCTAATTCGAGTTCGAGAGTCATATCGATCTTAGCCATACGTTCTAAGTACTTGCAGCAAAGGTCTACGTTATCTTCGAGAGATTCTTCTGAAAGGTCAATCATGTGAGAAGAGAATAAAGGTACACCGTGTTCAGCATAGTACTTTTCGCCTGCATCAAGAAGACCGTCGATCCATGGAAGAAGCTTCTTAGCACAGTGGTCAGTATGCATAATTACAGGTACGCCGTAAGCTTCAGCAACGTTACGGGTATGTAAAGCAGCAGAAATAGAACCTAAAACCTGAGCCTTCTGACCTTCAAGCTTTAAACCCTTACCAGCGATGAACTGGGCACCGCCGTTAGAAATCTGAACGATAACCGGAGCCTGAGCAACACGAGCTGCTTCGATAACAGCGTTGATAGAATCAGTACCTACACAGTTAACTGCAGGAATTGCAAAACCATTTTCTCTAGCTACAGCAAAAACCTTGTTTAAATCTTTACCAGCAATAACACCTGGCTTTACAACGTCTAAAATCTTAGTCATTTAGATATTTCCCAAAAAATATATAGTTTAAAATAACTTTAAATGGGAGGATTGCTCCTCCCGTTCATATCAACTGATTACTTAGCTTCAGCAGCACGCTTTTCAAGAATTTCAACAGCTGGTAACTTCTTGCCTTCTACGAATTCGAGGAATGCACCACCACCGGTAGAAATGTAAGAAATCTTATCAGTTACACCGAACTTCTGGATAGCATTGATAGTGTCACCACCGCCGGCAATTGAGAATGCTGGGCTTTCAGCAATAGCCTTAGCCATTTCTTCAGTACCCTTTGCAAAATTGTCGAATTCGAATACGCCAACAGGACCGTTCCAAAGGATGGTCTTAGCATTCTTAATGATATCAACAATCTTAGCAGTGCTCTTAGGACCAAAGTCAAAAATCTTGTCGTCTTCAGCAACTTCGTTTACATCCTTGATTTCAGCAGCTGCAGTTTCACTGAATTCCTTACCGGTTACAACGTCGATAACTTCAGGGATTTCAGTCTTGCTGGCGATATCCTTTGCAGTATCAACGAGATCAGGTTCGTATAATGAACCGCCGACCTTCTTGCCTTCAGCAGCGATAAAGGTATTAGCAATACCACCGCCAACGATGATCTGGTCAGCAATCTTAGCTAAAGAGTATAAAACTTCGAGCTTGGTAGAAACCTTTGAACCGCCAACGATAGCAACCATTGGTCTTGCTGGGTTATCCATAGCCTTGCCTAAAGCTTCTAATTCAGCAGCGAGAAGTGGACCTGCACAGGCTACTGGGGCAAACTGGGCAACACCGTAAGTGGTACCCTGAGCACGGTGAGCAGTACCAAATGCATCCATTACGAATACATCACAGAGAGCAGCATACTTCTTAGCAAGGGCTTCATCATTCTTCTTTTCACCCTTGTTGAAACGACAGTTTTCTAATACAACCAGTTCACCAGCCTTTACGTCAACTGGAGCATCAAGATAATCTTTAACAAGACGAACTGGACAATCCATGTGTTCCTTTAAGTAATCAACTACTGGCTTAAGAGAGAAAGCTTCATCATATTCACCTTCAGTTGGTCTGCCAAGGTGTGAAGTAACCATTACCTTAGCACCCTTTTCAAGAGCAAGCTTAATGGTTGGCATAGTAGCGGTAATACGCTTGTCTGATGCAACCTTACCATCCTTTACAGGTACATTCAGGTCAGCACGGATTAAAACTCTCTTTCCTGCTAAGTCTAAATCAGTCATCTTGATAATTGACATATCAAAGTCCTCATCTTATTAAGACAATTAAATAAACAAAAAAATCTGATGCCTCGGCATCACTGTAAAATCTTTTCACCCCGTCCGGGTGACTGTCATTTATTGTACTACTTTCTATGGGTGCTGTCTTACTAAAAATAATTGAAAACAGTTTTATTGAGTATTTTTTATTTTTTTGACAATACCCGCCCCAGAAATAGCAAATCTCATGAGTTAAAATTTATACAAATAATAATATAAATCTTAAATTTTATCAATTATTTTAACTAAAAAAAACAGCTTTTTCGCCATTCTCCGTCAACACTGTAATTAATTACCCTCAGGCAAATTTTTATTTATTTTAGATATCTCAGGATATTGATAATTATTAATCACCAGGTCAGCTGGATAGCTAGACATTATCAGGTATTCAGACATCAATCACCCAAAAACCGGAAATTCATTTTTGAACCGGCAGATGAGTATCGCAGTTCATCAGACAAAAATAAACCCCGGAGTATTCCGGGGCTTATTTCCAGTCACTTATACCGGCGTACCGCCAGCCTCCAGCATTTCTGCTACTTTAACAGAGTCTTAGCCTTGGCTACAGCATTTTCAACTGTAAAACCGAATAGCTTGAAGAGTTCACCTGCAGGAGCTGATTCACCGAATGAATCCAGACCGAGGATAACACCATCAAGACCTACATACTTGTACCAAAAATCACTTACACCTGCTTCTATCGCCATACGAGCGGTAACAGACTTAGGAAGAACCGATTCCTTATATTCAGCACTCTGTTTGTCAAACACTTCAGTACAAGGCATGGAAACTACACGAACCTTTCTGCCTTCCTGTTCCAGTGCAGCAGCTGTGTTCATTGCCAGTTCGACCTCTGAACCGGTGGCAATAATGATAAGATCTGGAGTTGCTGAACCTTCCTTGAGAACATAGCCCCCTTTCTTAACATTTGCGAGCTGAGCAGGAGTTCTATCCATCTGGGCAAGATTCTGACGTGAGAAAATCAAAGCACTAGGAGTAGTCTCTGATTCGATTGCTTGCTGCCATGCAACTGCTGACTCAACCTGATCACACGGACGCCAGGTATTGAGATTCAAACTGAGTCTCAGAGTGGAAATCTGTTCAACCGGCTGATGGGTTGGACCATCTTCACCGAGACCGATGGAATCATGAGTAAACACATAGATCACCGGAAGCTTCATAAGAGAACTCATTCTTACGGCATTCTTAGCATATTCCATAAACATCAGGAAAGTTGCACCGTAAGGAATAAAACCGCCGTGAAGGTATACACCGTTCATAATGGCACTCATACCGAATTCACGGACACCGTAATGAATGTAGTTACCGGATGCATCATCAGGAGTTACAGACTTGGAGTTACGGTTGAAAGTAAGATTGCTTGGAGCAAGGTCAGCGGAGCCCCCAAGAAATTCCGGAAGAATATCACTGTACGCATCAAGAGCGTTCTGGCTGGCCTTACGACTGGCAATCTTGGCTGGGTTTGCCTGAAGTTCCTGAATGTACTGTTCTGACTTTTCAGCCCAGTTCTTTGGAAGTTCATGCTTCATACGACGCTGAAATTCGGCTGCAAGTTCAGGATACTTAGCCTGATATGCTGCAAAAAGATCAAGCCACTTCTGCTCCTTATCGGCTCCTGCCTTTTTGGCATCCCATGCTTCATACACTTCAGCAGGAACTTCGAATGGACCGTAGTTCCAACCGAGCTTTTCCTTGGCAAGGGCAATTTCTGCATCACCAAGAGGTGAACCGTGACACTTCTCAGTACCCTGCTTATTTGGAGAACCGAAGCCGATAACAGTCTTACAGCAGATGATACTTGGCTTGTCTGTTACCTTCTGAGCCTCTTCAATTGCTTTAGTAATAGCCTCACTGTCATGACCATCAACCTTCTGAACGTGCCAGCCGTATGCTGCGAAACGGGCAGCAGTATCTTCAGCGAACCAGCCGGAGGTGTTACCGTCGATAGAAATACCGTTATCATCCCAGAAGGCAATCAATTTGCCGAGTTTTAATGTACCGGCAAGAGAACAGGCTTCATGAGAAACGCCTTCCATTAAACAGCCGTCTCCCATAAACACGTAGGTATAATGATCAACAATATCAAAGCCTTCTCTGTTGAACTGAGAGGCAAGAACCTTTTCGGCAAGTGCCATACCTACAGCATTGGTGATACCCTGACCGAGAGGACCGGTGGTGGTTTCAACGCCATCAGCATAACCGTATTCCGGATGACCTGGAGTCTTGGAATGAAGCTGTCTGAAGTTTTTGATATCTTCAATGGAAAGATTATATCCGGTTAAATGGAGTAAAGAATACAACAACATTGAGCCATGGCCGTTAGACAGTACAAAACGGTCCCTGTTAGCCCATTTCGGATCGGCCGGATTATGATTTAAGAAATGACGCCACAGTACTTCAGCTATATCAGCCATACCCATAGGTGCACCTGGGTGACCTGAATTGGCCTTCTGGATAGCATCCATACTCAAGGCTCTGATTGCGTTTGCCAATGTCTTATTGGATAACATCTTATACCCCATATTTAATCTGTAAAAGCTTTCAAATCTAACCTAAAAATCTTAAAAAAACACATTGAAAAATAATCGTGTTTCATTCGGAAAGAATAAAGGCAATAATTTTCTGCATTATGCCATTATGATAACTTTAAATCAAATAGTATTAACCTGATTAAAACGCATTAATTGTTAAAATTAACCATTCTGATAACAAAACGTTTGGAGTTTTTACTAGGTCTGCATTCATTTACTTCCTGAATATTTTCGTTTTTCCAGTTCATCTCATGAAGCAGCTCTTCATCCGTAAATGTATACCCCTCAGGAACCATCAGCAACCCCTCATTGTTATATATTGGACCACTGTACACATACTCATTCCCGGCCATCAGGTTACTAATGATTTTATTCATATAGTCACTGAATCTTTTCTGAATATAGTGAGTGTTGTAATCAAACTTGATTACCCGGTCGGAGTAGCCGAAATAGTAGTTTGAAGCATAGTACCTGCTGTTTGCCACAATACCTCCGATAAGAGTATCAAAGATTATCGCAGGATCGTAATGATACCGGCCGATGATATTCCCAATTCTAGATTCATGACCGCGGGTCACCAGATCAAAGTAGTAGAGGTCGTTGTACATAGCATAACGGCACCAGCGGCATGGTGAATTGGTCCCGTCTATCACATCTATAGCATATCCCCTGACAAAATCATTAACCTCCCTGTAATTCTGCTCATCCGTATTAGCACTGTTGTTCAGCCAGTACACATAGAGAGTCTTGTCGGGAGTTGCCTTATGAAGTCCTATAGCAAAAGCATTTAGATTACGCAGTTCTATAAAACCGCAGCCGTTGGCCACATAACCGATATTTCCCTTGTCTGATGATGCTCCGGCAACAAATCCTGCAAGATATTTAGCCACGTAGTTTTTATCGGTATAGGAAATCACGTTGGCATCAGTAGCCTCCATATTGTTTACAAAGAA
Source organism: uncultured Pseudomonadota bacterium (assembly GCA_900315145.1). Taxonomy (GTDB): domain Bacteria; phylum Pseudomonadota; class Gammaproteobacteria; order Enterobacterales; family Succinivibrionaceae; genus Ruminobacter. Next base: position 20,806 of record OMYE01000023.1, read on the forward strand.
ATTGATTTCGTTGAAACGTCTGAATATATTTCCCAGGGCATTGTTTTTTTCAAAGCCGCTCAGAAAAATGTATCTTACTCCCTTACTGTAGGCATTATTTACAATTTCCTCAAGTCGGGCATAATCGGTTCCCACACCTTCAATTACACTGATGTCTATCTGTGGATACTTTTTCAGGCTCATGATAAATCCATGCAGATTCAGATATTCAGTAGACTTCGGTTCAAGATTATTAGATTCTATGTAATAAATCTTTTTGCTACTCTGAGCCATAACATTGGTTGAAGAATAGAGTGCATTAGTATCCGAACTAAGACTGAAATTATTTACCGAAAAAAGTACTACAACAGAAACAATTATCAGAAAGCAGATAATGAATGCTATCAGACCTGCAAAATCACGATTATTACTGCTCATAGTTTTTCCACCACCGTACCTTCAACAAGCCAATCCATTGAAAACATCTGATCAGACCTATCCCTGAGAGCGCTCCCCTTATCCAGACGTAAATGGTGTTCATTGTCATATACCGGACCGGAGAATATATTATCATCAGAAATCATGAAACGGTTGAAGATTAAATCAACGTTTTTCAACACATTAGGAGATATGACATCAGCATTAAGTGAACCAATTCTGGTAGAACCATTGGATATATTCAGCAGATAGTTACCAGCTTCAAACGATCCTGAAATAATGCGGGACAGAGAGCGGCTGAAGAAACCGCGGTAGTCCACCTGAATATTGCCGACAGTACTGAGGAAGTACTTACTGGCAAAGTCACGATCATATCTTATACAGTAAGGAACCTTCTGTTCACAGAATTCATCAACTGTCACATCTGTATATTCAGCCGCCATTACCGAAATATCCGGATACCTGATAATTGTCTGGGTAAGCTTGGCGTACTGTACATGTTCATTGGTACTTGAGAGAACCACTACATGAACCATACCGTTCTTCTTATATTTACGCACACCAAGGGTAAATGCATTGATATTCCTGTACGAATCACCGTTAAGCTCTGGAACTGTAAATATAAAATGTTCACTGTTGGAAATACTGGCCGCAATAATCCCGCTTAAATAGTATATCTGGTACAACTGCACCTTGAAGGTAATGGTATTACTGTTATCACGCAACACATCATCATAGACACTGATGAATTTAATCGAATTTTTTCCCTTTATTTTCTTTGATGTCTGATCAATGCAGTTTACGAAACGTCTTGCAGGAGACACCACCACCTTTACGCCCCTGTCGATATATTTTTCAATTAGCATCATACAGTCCTCATCGGAACGTATGTTATCAACAGCATATGCTCTTATCCCCAGACGTGAGGCAGCAGACAGAAAATCATTCAGCCGGTACTTCTCATCAGCATGCTTTTCCTTCGGTAGCAGGTATATTGCCTGTAGCCTGCGTTGATCCTCAACATTATCCTTTATGGCAACCGGCTGAGGGGAGACATCATAGAAATAAATCGTCAACCCGGTGATCAAGGCTATTCCCAGACAGGACAGCACCACCCACATCAGCACATAATTGATGTTTATGTTAGTTTTATTACTATTCCCAATCATCGAATACCTTATCCTCTTTCAATAAAGTTTCAAAATCATCTACAGAAATAGCTTTGGAATAATAATATCCCTGACAGTATTCACACCCTAAATTTCTAAGAATATCCTTCTGCGCCTTGTTTTCTACACCTTCAACAAGACTGTGGATACCGAAATGCTTGGTAATCTGAATTACGTCATTAACCAGCATTACATCAGGTGATGAAGTATTATTGACATCTATCTTATCCACAAATGATTTATCAAGTTTTATGGTATCGAACGGATAAAGGGATATGTTTGAAAGGCAGGAATACCCTGTGCCGAAATCATCCATAGAGAGCTTAAAGCCCATTGTCTTAAGTTCGTTAAGAATCTCCAGCACCGTATCCTGACTATCAATAGTCGCCGATTCCGTTATTTCAATGTCTATGTACTGGATAATCTCCTCATACCCTTTTATACGTTCCCGCAGATCTCGTAAAAGATTCGGATTTCTAAACTGAACCTGAGAGAAATTCACGGAAATCGGCACCATTCTGTAACCTAGCTTATTCCAGTGCTTCAAAAGTTTGAGAATACTGATGAATATGAAATTATCAATATGGGCGATGGAACCGTTTCTTTCGAACACCGGTACAAACTGTCCCGGAGGCATCATGCTCTGATGCTTGTAATTCCATCTTATCAGAGCTTCAGCACCGGCAAGCCGGTTGTTTTCCAGGCTGTACTTCGGCTGAAGGTAAACTAGAAGCTCGCCATTGAATATTGCCGGAACCAGTTCCTTCTCAAGATTATTCTGTCTGACAATCTCCTCCTGCATAGAGACATTAAAGAAAATAATGGCATTTTTAGTCTTGTTGTTGTCACTGCCGTGATCGTAAAGGGCAATGCTACACTTGTCCATAATATCATCAACATTTTCAGGGAAATGTGATGAGGAAAACTTGCATACCCCTGCCTTAAACTGGGAATTATAATCAACCTCAACAATTGACTGTGCGGATGCAAACAGCTTTCTTAATACAATCGTAATCTCAGCTTCACTGTCTGCTCGGATAATGGCGTAAAAACTGTTGTTTCCTCTGTATGCCTCAAACACAAACGAGGTCATCTTCCTCATACTTTCTGCGAGCTTCAGCTCAAACTTATTGGTAATTTCAGTGCCATAAAGATTATGGAGCATATGGAAATTACTGATGACTATATTGACCATATAGTACTTGTCCAGCATATGCGAGTACAAACTGGTGTATTTATCCGGATAACCGCTTCTTAAATTTGCTCTGTTCGGCAGTCCGGTAAATTCATCATAATAACCCATGTCATAGATCTTTTTGCGGTTATATTCCACGGTATACTCATAATAAACCAGCAGGACAGTCAGAATCACAAGGGTCCCGATAATTAAGAAACCGAACATTGTCATAATTGCCTTGATTCTGGAATCCAGTTCAGAAGACGGAATCATGTAGATAAAACTCCAGCCGTCATAAGGCAGTCTGATAACAGACATGTAGTGTTTCGGAAAGTTATCGTCCTCGAAAATATGCAGACTGTCAACATTGAGGTTGATACTGCGCATTTTACCGGATCTCTGAACGTAGTATGTATCTTTGTTGTGATTAACAATATGATCCCCTACATACTGCGGAATAAGTCTGTTTTTAGTCTTATCACTGATATGCACAACGTCGTACATGTTGTACAGAAGAAAACTGAATGAAGACAGAAGTTCATCATCATACAGATTATATCGTTTGAAATAACTGATCAACTCCTCACCGGTAGCTCTTATAAAAAGAGCGTAGCGTACGTAGCTGTTATTTACATACACCGGCACGGCAATAAGAATATCATAGTTGCCACCGTGACGTGAACTGACCACGGAAATGACGTTCTTGCCGATAAAGACGTTTTTTAGCTTGGCAACATCCTCATCTTCAAGTTTAAAGCCGTACATTACCTTACCATTCAAGTCGGTAATACCAATATCAAGAAAGCCAGTGATTCTAGTTATATCATTAAGTGTTTCTACTGTTTTGGTGGAACCTATGTAGTTCCCTTTGGATATGCTTGACGAGGCCATATTGAGAACACTAATGATACGGTTAAAATTATGGTTAACCGCTTCAAGCTCCCCTTTTGCCTTAAATACAATCTGCTGCTTTAAGGTATTAGCCATGATTTCCTCGATTTTATACTTGTAAACCAAGGAAACACCTAATACCGTCAACACTAAAACGATTATAGTAAATAGAGATAATCTATAATTTTTTAGTTCTGAAAACCAACCAAACATTTTTATCATTAAAAAAAACAGTACCCGTTACTCAATTACCGCCAGAAACCGGTACTTATCAACCAATCATGACATCTGCCGTCACATTCCCCGTATTTTCTTCTATACAGACTATGGCACAGAAGGTATCCGTATAAAAAACCCCCTCCACGTCAACTAACAGACGCAGTTCACGGTCTTTGTGCATCTGTCGGTAGAGAACTGAATAAAACTTCCTGGGAATCTCCGTCCTTTTTCAGAACACTACTGCATACAGAACCGATGTCAGACCGGAGTCTGCATGATGAATATTCTGCCCGTTATCATCGCCAAAAACACGGACAACCGGCACATCAGCACACATACGCTGTAAAAACAAAAAAATTAACTCAATAAGATTACATTATCTGAAAATAAAATAATCTGATTTATTCATCATTTTTGACACAATCCCCGTGGCACGGCACTAAAAGCGCTACTTTGACCATAAATACCGGACATAAGTTTCGTTTTTGTATGCTTTTACTGATATCTGACAAACTGAATGTTCAAACAATATCCAGATTATAATATCTAAAACAGCGGGAAATAATCTTATAATGTCGCATATATTGAAAAATATCTGACTGCCGTTCAGATTTCTTTCACCATGACTACCACAATAAAAGATATTTTTCTAGTTCGACATTTTATTTTTTTAAAATCATATCTGTTTAGTAGATTTTTTTTAACTTTGTCATTTGCACTGTTTTTGATAAAGCAATATTATGTTACAATTCAAATATGCGATAAACTGCACAATTATTTATTCACATATCAGATTGCGTGATAAGTTTTTCTGCTGTTTTTTAGACGCTGTCGGTAACTTCACTGCAAACCGTATTCCTTATAGGATAAACATCAGATAAGGCTTAGACATAAATTACAGGTGCTGTAAGATAATCCGTCCGACAGCATCCAGATCGGAAACATTGAGGTAATTCGGGAACGGAACAGATTTTTCCCAAAAGAAAAATCAACAGAGCATTCCCGGATACTACGGAAAGATTCAAAATTTATTTTATAGTTCAACACATTAAGGATATAACATGGCGTATCTATTCACTTCAGAATCCGTATCTGAAGGACATCCTGATAAAATTGCGGATCAGATATCTGATGCCGTACTGGACGAAATTCTTAAGCAGGATACTTTAGCTCACGTTGCCTGCGAAACCTTCATTAAGACAGGTATGGTTCTTGTAGGCGGTGAAATCACCACTACAGCCTGGGTTGATATTGAAGCCCTGGTGCGTAAGGTTGTATGTGACATCGGCTACAATCATTCTGATATGGGCTTTGACGCCAATTCCTGCGCCGTACTGAATGCCATCGGTAAGCAGTCTCCTGATATCAATCAGGGGGTTTCCCGTGCCGATCCAAAAGAACAGGGAGCCGGTGATCAGGGGCTAATGTTCGGTTTTGCCTGCGATGAAACCGATGTTTACATGCCTGCACCTATCACCTACGCGCACCGTCTGATGAAGAAACAGGCAGAAGTACGCAAGAACGGCACTCTCAAGTGGTTGCGCCCTGATGCTAAAAGTCAGGTTACATTTATCTACAATGATGACGGAAGCATTGCCGGAATTGACACCATCGTTCTCTCAACTCAGCATGACGAAACTGTTACCAACAAGGAAATACATGAAGGTGTGAGAGAAGAAATCATTAATAAGGTTATTCCATCAGAATGGCTCACTCCAAAGACAAAGTATTTCATCAACCCTACCGGCCGTTTTGTTATCGGCGGACCAATGGGTGACTGCGGTCTTACTGGAAGAAAGATTATTGTTGATACCTACGGCGGGTATGCAAGACACGGTGGCGGGGCATTCTCAGGAAAGGATCCATCAAAGGTTGACCGCAGTGCGGCATACGCAGCAAGATATGTTGCAAAGAATGTTGTCGCAGCAGGTCTCGCCAAGAGATGTGAAATTCAGATCTCCTATGCCATCGGTGTTGCCGAACCTGTATCCCTGTACGTTAACACATTCGGTACCGGTACCATCCCTGATGACAGACTGGTAAGCATTATCAGAAAGACCTTTGATCTGAGACCTTACGGTCTTATTGAAATGCTCAATCTGAAGAGACCTATTTACCAGCCAACAGCAAGTTACGGTCATTTCGGCCGTGAAGAATTCCCTTGGGAACAGATCGATAAGGCTGAAGTCCTCCGTCATTTGGCTAACTAACAGCACGTTAATCCGGGACCTTTAAAGTCTTCCGAAAAACATAAGAATCCCGCAAACAGCAATGTTATGCGGGATTCTATATTATGACAGTTCTTTACTATTTTCAGTTTTCTGTTATTTTTGGACATGCTTTAAAGCAGATTATCCTGCTACTCAAAATATACTTAAATATACTCAAGCATACTGAGAGATTGAAGTCCTTACGGATACTTCTTACTGTTTCAACGTGTATGCTTTGGCTAT
>OMYE01000156.1 GCA_900315145.1 uncultured Pseudomonadota bacterium
TTGATATCTATCTTTTTCAATGTCATGAATTTTGTAAAAGTACTCAGCAGGGAGCCTGTTTTTTCAGAACTGAACAGTCGGGAAACAAATCCCCTGAAAAAAGCCTCTTCCAGAAAGGAATTGCATAAAACAATATAAGAAAAAACAAAAAGACAGTTTGATTTTGTTAAATTCTCCTTCTGCATCAGACTCTGTTTGATCCCGGCAAGATCCAGCTGATTATGAAATACAAAAAAGAGAAGCATTACACCGGTAAAGAACAGCAGCATACAAAGAATTAGCGGTGCCGGCCGGGAGATTTTTCTTAAGTTTATTGATTCCAGTATACCTTTGTCACTCCAGAATGAATACAGAATGACCGGAACCGAAAAGGCAGCCACTTTAATGGCGGTTTTTATCCAGTACGAAGGTTGAATCACCTGTTCTACAAGAAATACACCTGTTAATGCAACGACTACCAGAGCCATACTGCATAATCTAACTGAACTCTTTTCATCAGCTGTCATATTCTTATCCTATGTATATTGCAGTTCATTGAACCATCGGAATATTTTATGAGAAAACCGATTAAACGGTCGTAATTATAAACAGAATCAGCAAGCGGTTAAAGGATGGAAATAATACTTTCCCCAGACTGATAGGAACAACCAACCGCAGTTTTAGCCGGGACTTTATCATTTAAGAAAAAGTTGAGACAAAAAATTCACATGAGTATTCCGTTTCCTGCCGGTGAGTAAGGATTATCTAAAAATAAAAGGCCAGATACAATTTAAGGTTTGAAATTAACGAACGGTTAAGGTTATCGTTAAGATTAAGATTAAGATAAAAGTTTAAGATTATATTCCACTATTAATGATAGTAATACCAGCTACATGTCCGGGCATAGATAATAAAAAGCCGTATCAGGAATTCTCCACGATACGGCTTTCGGATATTATTGTAGATTATGGATGACTTAGCCTAGCTTATAATGTATAAACACTTAATCAGTCATTTCCATTATTCACACTCAATTAATCCTTGGTTTCGAGCAGGAACTTGTAGATTACACCGCCGAGGATACCGCCGATAATAGGGAATACAAAGAAGAACCATACCTGACTCAGTGCCCATTCATCAGCAAATAAAGCAACAGCTAAGCTTCTTGCTGGGTTTACTGAAGTGTTGGTAACAGGGATGGAAATGAGGTGAATCAGAGTTAAACCTAAACCGATTGCAATAGGAGCAAAACCGGCAGGTGCTCTTTTATCAGTAGCACCGTGAATGATGATAAGGAAGAATGCCGTAAGCAGAACTTCAGTTAAAGCACAGGCCATGAATGAATAATGTTCAGGTGAGTGTTCACCATAACCGTTAGATGCAAAACCGCCTGCAGATGGTTCCTTGAAAATAATGTAGAGACATGCAGCTGCAGCAATACCGCCGATTAACTGAGAAACAATATACTGAGCAACTTCAGACCACTTGAATCTGCCGCCGCAGGCTAAACCGATGGTTACGGCAGGGTTGAAGTGACCGCCACTGATATGACCAACGGCATAAGCCATGGTGAGAACTGTCAGACCGAATGCCATAGATACCCCGACATAACCTACACCAACATTTGGAAGACCGCATGCATAAAGAGCAGTACCGCAGCCGCCAAAAACCAGCCAGAATGTTCCGAAAAATTCGGCGAATAATTTTTTAATCATAAAAAAAGATCCTGTTTTATAACCCATTTAAGAATATAAAAAAAACCGGCATACAGCTTTTCAAAATGAGGGATACATTCCCTTAATCCTTCCGGCCGTAGTTTCTCTTTTAATATAACAATATAGGAGACTTATTAAACCGAAAATAAGGGATCTTTTTATTAAAAATGTTCTTTATTTTCCCAACCAAGGGCACGTTTGATATAAATAATACATTATCAATATACGTAAAAGCCATACATGATGATTTGATTTATTCATATATATCTGAATTAATTCATCTGTTTAACTCCGGTAACAATCAGAATATCCGGAAGTTTTACCAAAAATGAATCGTTGAACCACTGAACCTTTATTACTACCTGTCACCTGTGCCTGTTTATCAATAAATAGAGTATTCGGCGTTATGACCATTTCCGTCCCCGCGTGAATCCTTGTTTCTTATGCTATGTATCCTAAAAACGTCACTTTTTATTCCATCAGATTAAGGTGATATCTGATATCACGGCATCAGACACGTGGTTTAATGATTGACTGATGCAGTGTATCAGGATAATTCAAAGGTTGAAACCTCAATATCGAATAAACGCCCCGCAGAACATTAAACATTAATTATTGATGTATAGAGATACATTCATAAATATTACCAGTACCCCGACTATGACTCAGAATAGAATCTCAGGCTGCAAGAAGAATAAGACAATAATATCCGCTTTTAAACGCCGGTTCACCAATATGATGGTCTTACTTAAGACAGGTTTTTATACCGGAAAATGTCAAACCATCTATACAGATGATGCAGATAAAAAATCCCAGTTTCATAAATGCACAAACCTGTCATCCCTTCATGACAATACGCATAATGAAAATACCGGCACAGCCAGCTGCAACAGCATATCAGGATCTTCAGGTATCACCGTAAACATGCCCGGTTCTGCGAAAGTGGACTTGAGTAAAGAAGAAACAACCGGAGAAACCGATCCTTTATCTTCTGCTCCTGACTATTCACTTAAAGAGAACAGAGTATTCAAAGGAGAGGATAAAATCAATTCACCGGAGGAACTGCTTGCAGGTATGAATGAGCTCATAAATAAAATAGCTGATATTCTGCCTTTAACCTGCGATGAATTCAACATGTATATCAGACCGGTACTTTTACGTACGGCCGATTTCGTATATACGCTGCCGGCATCCGAATATTATCATCACAGTAACTGCTGCGGACTTCTCCGGCATAGTCTGGAAACAGCCTTTTTTGCCAGCAGGGGCCTTGCCTCAAGCTGTTTTGATCTGGAATTTCCCGGAAATATCAGAATTAATAGAGAAGGCAGACTTGCAGCTGCCGTCACTGTAGCTGCGCTTCTCCATGATATAGGCAAACCTCTTACCGATATTAAAGTATATCAGAGGGACAATTACTGGCAGCCGTTAAAAGAAGGGCTGCATAACTTTTTAATAAAACGCGGCTCCGGAATATTCTGCTTTAAATATGTTCCCATGCGCGGTAAGAGACATGAGCTGCTTGCTCCACTTGCTGCAGCTAACATTCTGACTGCTGATTTCGTGAGCTGGATGATGGAGGCTCCGGACCTGCTCGAGCATATGTACAGCTGTATTTCCGGAAACCGCAGCTCCAGATTCTACGGCATTATAAAAAATGCCGATATAATGAGTGTTAAATACGATCTCGCCAGCATCAATTTAGGAGGAATAAAAGGAGGGATTAATTATATATATCGGAGTGATGACAAAGCCGCATCATCCGTAAAGAGTACCGGCTCCGTCAATCCGGATATTAAATCAGAGGACTGTAATGACGGGAAAATTAATGAAACGACAGAAGCCACCGGGGTTCATGAAGCATGTAAAGAAGCTGATTACTCCGGTTCTGCTTCAGCAATAAATTCAGACACAGCAGATACAGATACTGATAGCGATGCTTATACATGTACCGGTTCATATCCCTCCGAATCAGCACCACTTTACAGTTCCGGACATATTATGGAGGTTCTCATAAATCTTCTGAGAAATTATCTTATGGATCTTACCGCACCATGTAATTCTGCCGGAGCTCCACTGGTTTTTACTGATGATGGATACTACCTTATCCTTAATACGGCATCTTTTCTCCAGATTACGGCACCTTTAAGGGCTGCAGGTCTCTCCATTGTTGCAGGGGATGTCATTGAGCTCTATGAGAAACTGATTCTTGCAGGAATCGGAAACTATGCCGACGGCGAATCCGTGATTATCAGTAAGGCTGCCATCACGCCTGACGGGATCAACGCCATGCTCATTCAGGGATTGCGGCTTGCAAAACCTGAGTGTCTCTTTACCGGAATTGAAGTATCTCCATGGCTTTCCCTTCCGGAAATATACTTAAGGGCTCTGGAGGAACTTACAACCACATCTGACAACAGTAAAACTGAAACCGGAACAATCGAAAACAGCTCTTCCTCTTCAGCAGACGAAACAGCCCCGGTTATCAGCCTGAAAAAGTTGGTTCCACTCAGTGAATGCCATACCTTTATAGAAAAGCACGCAAATGCCGGTTCAATAATGAATAAAACCTTATGGAGTCCTGAAGTTATAGCAGAAAAATACACTAAGCTAACTGAATCATTTTCTGCAGAACTTCAGAAAAACACTGATTCTCAGAACAATAATTCTTCGGGATCTGCAACTTTGGAGAATCATCCTGAGGCAGAAAGCACTACTAATACCGGCATAAAAACAGAACCTGATAATGATGCTTTAACCGAAGAAGTAATTCATAATAATGAAAGCCTGCCGGAAATCATTACCGGAGGAGCTGAGAATATCAGGGAAAAACACAGAGCTCAGGATGTGAAACCTGACTTTAAAGATATCACTGAAGATCCGCCAAAAGAAACATCAGAGGGGAAAATTGTAGAATATTCTGTATCTGCAGCGAGAAATCATCATCTATCAACCGGGGGCAAAGACAGAAGTGAGGATAAGCCGATGGATAAAACCGGTCCCTTTACAGCAGAAGATTCATCCGGAATGAGTATTGAGACTTTTTCAGCAAAATATCTGAAAACTCACCGGTTAATGAAGGAAAAATCATTACTCTCAGGATCTGCTGAGTTCTCACTTGATGAGGTTTTTTCTGGAAATATCCGAGAAAACGGCAGTTCAGGAGAATCCGGCTTGCTTAGAGGAGAGGATATCTCTGCTGATTATCATCCGGATAATGATATATCAGGTCTTCAGGTGTTTGATGAGGAATGGCGAAGTAATCCTCTGCGGTTAAAACCAGAAGTAACAAGATTAAGAGATGCCCATGGAAGATTTATCAAAAACCCGCAGAAGAAAACACCTGAGGCTAAACAGCTGAAAAAATCAGGAGACATATCTTTAAGCACTGTTTTTGCGCCGGAAGGAACTACCGAATACTGTCCCCGTAATGTTCCTCACACCACTTTATTGCAGAAGAAGGGGCTATCAGCAGACTGCATCGATGATAACCGGGGTAACTGTGATTTTGCCGGGGAATCAGCTGACGTCTCCGAAAGAAATAAACCGGAAGATAATGAAGAAATACATCATAATCACAATACACTTCAGCCCCAGGATCACCTCAACATGAGTTCTGTAGTCAGTGTTTTATCCGCTGTCTCAGATAAAAACAGAATATCAGCAGGGAAGAAGCAGG
>OMYE01000024.1 GCA_900315145.1 uncultured Pseudomonadota bacterium
CCGTTATAGTATAAAACGCCGAGTTTTGTACATCCCTCACCATTATCTTGATTACAGGATTTTTCACATGATTTAACAGCATCGATATAATTCGCATTTTTGAAATGACGGTTACAATCGGATATATAGTAATCATGGTTACCGGGAGACAATTGTTTATTTTGTTGATTATCCTTGACAACAGGATCGTTGGTATTTGTCTGATAAGCTACACAGCCCTGATTGTTTCCCAGATTACAGGCTTTTTCATAATATCTGTTAGCATTGTAATAATCATGCTCTCTGCCATAAGGGTTTTGATACAGGTAACCTAGTTCAAGACATCCTGATGCTTCATTTAAATTGCAGGCTTTTTTGTAGTACATACCCGCTTTGGCAAAGCTTTGAGCTACTCCATGTCCTTTGTTATATAAATTCCCTAAACTGACGCAGGCAGGTCCGTGCTTTAGATCACAGGATTTATTGTAGTATATCCGGGCATTAACATAATCATGACCGGTGCCGGTTGGATTTTCATAAAGTTCGCCTAGAAGGTGGCAACCGCCCTCATCATTTAAATCGCAGCTCTTTTTATAGTATTTGCCGGCATTTTTATAGCTTTGATCTACTCCGTAGCCTGTGCTGTATAAATAGCCTAAGACAGTGCAGCTTTCACTGATGTTTAAGTCACATGCATTGATACATAAAGGTAATGCCTCAGCAGGTTTTTTATTCAGAATAAGACGGCCACAACTAGCTGCGTCGTTACCGGAGAGGCTGTTTTTATTAATAGAGACATTGCTATTGCTATCCTGCTGAGTTAGTAATTGATTACTGTTACATCCATCCTGACTGCCTAGATTACATGCTTTTTCATAATATTTCTGCGCATTAACATAATCATGACCGGTACCGGTTGGATTTTCATAAAGATAACCCAGAAGATAGCAGCCGTCCTTATTATTTAAATCACAGCCCTTTTTATAGTATTTGCCGGCATTTTTATAGCTTTGATCTACTCCATAGCCTGTGTTGTATAAATAGCCTATGACAGTACAGATCTGAGCGATATTTGAGTCACATGCTTTGATACATAAAGGTAAAGCTTCAGTGTATTTTTTAGCTTGAATAAGAATGGTACAATTTGCCTCATCATTATCTTGGATACTACTTCTATATATGTTGTTATTACTATTATCATTTAGCTGTAGCAAACGCCGGTAATCATCACAACCTTTTGGGTGGTTTAAATTACAGGCTTTTTCGTAGTATTTCCGGGCATTAACAAAATCATGTACTTTTCCGTTCGGATTTTCAAATAGATATCCTAGTCTGTAACATCCAGATTTGCTGTATAAATCGCAACTTTTTTTGAAATATTTCTCTGCTTCTTCATAACTGTTATTCCGGTAGAATAATTCACCTAGATAGGCGCATCCGGTACCATCATTGGATTCGCAAGCGTTTTTACAAGACTGAAAAGCTTTTGTATTTCCATAATAACCTTCAGCATAACTGATGCAATCAAATAGAACATCTGCAGATGTAATATTTGGTAAAGACAGGCATATAATAACACTTAGATACAGTGATTTATTTCTCATGGTTAACTCCGGATATTGTGTGTTATTCAAGGAGGTAAAAGCAGCCGAGAAAAATTTGGGTGAATTTTCATCATAACACTGTTAGGTAAGGTGATTGCTTTTTTGTTGTAAAAATGAGGGTGTACTCTCTTTTTTTGTTAATGGATAGAGTATTCCTTAATCGATTAACCACCATTAACATCGGGAATAATTACCGCTAAGAACCAGATGCTTTCAGTAGCTTAAAACATATCGTTAGTACTGCAGGACATACCTGAGTTTGCAGCTGTGATACCGGGTAAAACAAAAGATCCTGTAGCATCGTGATGTCATTGACCGGAATTCCAGATAACTTTAGTAGGGATGAGGAACAACGAAAGGTTCATCAACGTTAAAATGCCTATGTTATAAACATTTTGAAAACCGGTAAAAACACATTCAGTAAGCAATAGAATCTCTTGTAAAGTCATAAAGAAAATGTCGCGAACAGGAGTTATCACAAATCCTATTTCGAAAAAATAAAAATAATTAAAAAATTCGAAATATAGTGATAACATGGTTAATGGATGATTAATGGAGATTCTTATATGAAACTGATAGAAAGGCCTGAATATCTGCAAAAGTTAAAAAGTGTTCAGGGTGTTCCGGATATCAAGGTTATAACAGGGATTAGAAGATGTGGAAAATCAAAACTGATGGAAGCTTTTATCGAATACATCCGTAATTCAGATAAAAATGCCAATATCATTTATATTGATTTTTCAGATCTGGATTTCGAAGAACTTAAGGAATACCATAAATTAAATGAATTTGTTAAAAATTCATATCAGGAAACGAAGAATAACTATCTGTTTATAGACGAAGTACAGACATGTGCCGGCTTTGAAAAGACTTTGAACAGTCTTCATGCCTCTGAAAAATATGATATTTATGTCACCGGTTCGAATGCATTTTTGCTTAGCAGTGATCTAGCAACTTTATTTACAGGAAGAACTTTCAGCATTGAGGTTTTTCCTTTTTCACTTAGAGAATATATGGAATACTTTGAGCTTGCAGATCCTTATGAAGCATATGCACAGTATCGTAAAGCGGGAGGGATGGCTGGATCTTATCTGTATTCAGATGAAAACAGTCGTGCTTCTTATGTTAATGACGTTTTTGAAACTCTTGTAATTCGAGATATTGTACAAAAGTTTAAAATTCGAAATACACCGCTTTTGGAAAAGATTGCAGATTATCTGATGGACAATATTTCGAATGTGGTTTCTGCAAACAAGATGGCAAATACGTTGGAATCAAATAAAATCAAGACAAATGACAAGACGGTGGGAACATATATAGGATATCTGTGCAATGCGTTTGGTTTCTACAGAATAAGAAGATATGATATCCGTGGAAAAAAATATCTAGCGTCTAATGACAAATATTATCTTGCTGATCCAAGTTTTAGAGGAGCAAGGTTGGGCAGTAAGAATCAAGATTACGGGAGAATATCAGAGAATCTGGTAGCGATCGAACTGTTAAGACGAGGTTATGAGGTTTATGCAGGTGTATTGTATAAAAAGGAAATTGATTTTGTTGCCATAAAACGGGATGAAAAAATATACATTCAGGTTTCGGAATATATTGATAATCCTGAAACCTTTGAAAGAGAGTATACTCCATTGCTGGCGATTAAAGATGCCTATCCTAAAATGATTCTTGCCAGAACCCGCCAGGAGAATTATCAGTACGAGGGAATTCAGGTCATTGATATTGCGAACTGGCTCTGCGGCAGGTAGAGAAAGAATGTCATTGATATAAACATTCAGAAAAACCGCTCCCGTAAGCGCCGGCTTTTTTATAAGAGATAATTTATGCCCGGTTAATCATATCCGGAAAACTGGTGAAGAATTCCTTTAAATCAGCTATTTCATCTGTCAGAAATTCAGCCTGTTGCGGAGGATTCTTCTTTATGAAGTTACTGTTACAGGTATAATGGTAAGGGAGACTGATGTTTATATTGCAGTCTATCTCCTTAATGTAGAACGGGATGGTTACATGCCCGTAATCCTTGTTTATAGGCATTCCGGCATCTACTGTAAGACTTCCTGACCATCTGGTGAATTTAGGATTAGGGAAGGTGTCGAAGGACCAGAAGCCTAGATTGGTGAAAAGACCGAATTTAGTGAGCAGCAGGGGGCACTCGTCGGCTACCAGAGGGAGATGCAGGGTTTTAAAGTACAGCTTAAAATCGCGTCCTCCCGCAATAGGAATAAACTCATTAAATCTGCTTGATTCTCTGAAGAACAGGCTGAGGTTCTTTTTTTCTATAAACGGCAGCAGTTTCTGCTCAAAAATATTGAATCCGTTGGTGAGCTTGCTTATATAGTCTGATTCAATGCTGTTTGATTCCTCCCAGCGTCTGTCCAGCAGTTCATGATTTACCAGAGGCTGCAGTGCCTGTTTCAGTACACTTAAATCTTCATCATGCCATCCCGGTATGGTAAGTACATCGTTAAGCCGGTTGTTGCAGCAGAGATAGTAGCTGTCCAGAAGATTCTGGGCTTCTCTAGGCAGATAACGGATTTCTGCTGATGACAGGCATATATCGTACAGTCCGCAGAGCAGGGATGAGGCCAGATATTCCCCCCATGAGGAATACATTCTGATAATGCGGTTGCCGCAAATATTGAGAAGTTCATCCTTCTGTCTGCCGTTGATAATTCCCATACAGTATGCGCAGTCAATTATATCAAGCTGAATAATAAGATTGCTAAGTACAATGCCGTTATCAGCCGCGATATCAAGTATCGGGGAAAACTTGTTGCAGAAGGTGTTCATCCAGTTCAGTCTTTTTTCATCACAGATGATTTTGGAAACTGAGTATTTTAATGCCAGATGAGGGTCATGACCGCATTCCTCATAATAATCAGAGAGATTCGGTTTGATATGCAGATCATCTATGAATCTTTCCATGGAAAGGGAGTCATTTTTTAAACTCAGTCCGGAAATGGAGTTAGGATGGGTCTTGTTGTAGGTATGAAAGAATTTGAATGCACCTATTTTCCAGGCATCTGTGTCTCTCAGTGAGATAAGATAGTTTTTCAGAGTGTTGAAATTGGTTACTTTATCCTGTCTTAACAGTCTCTCAGTATAGGCAAGAACTTCCGATCTGCATGTCTGGGTGGCCCAGAAAAGTTCAGGGGCACTGAACACAGTGTAGTGTACTTCATGAAGATAGTTAACAAATCTTAAATTAAGGAAGTGATTAAAACTCATTTTCTTTTTCTGAAAAACGTATGAATAAACTGTTAACCTTATTATAAACAATGATAGCTTATTATCCAAAAATAAATATGCAAAAAATACATAAAAATGTTGATAATCATATATGTTATAGATTTTTTTATGATAAAAAACTTATTTTAAAAAATAAAGGAATGAAAAACACATAAGCAGTCAGGATAATAGTTTTATATTCAGAATATGCAGATTTTTTCCGCACTGTCTCCGGAAGAGCTGAAAAAACTGAAAAACAAAAAAAATAGCAGATCCGGTGCTGAGGAGGATATTTTCAGAAGCTGGGAGAAGTATCTGTTTACGGAGTGCGTATCTCCAGAATCAGTAGTTAATTTTGCCAATCTGTTCTGGTGCTATGGGGCTGTGAGCACCGGATACCTGATCCCTGCCGTTTTCTAGCATACTTTTACTATCGCGTGGGTTTTGATGGAAAAACATATGATCTTAACGAAGATAAATACGGTGTACTGGGAATACTGGACAGTCTCGGTGTGTCCGTTATGCTTAAAGCAGGATTCCTGACGTTCATGCGGAATATATCAGAACGCAGAAATATAAAATGCGTATTCATATTTCTTAATTGTACATCGGATTATGCAGTAATTCGAAAATGAAGATTGTATTTACGTACACAAATACTGGTGATTAAAAACAAAATAGCCTGTGATACTTAAAAATCAGGAAAAGACGGTTATCCCGCCAGAAAAAAATCAGTGATGCAGTCTGAAGGAAAGGGGAATCTCCACCCGGATGTTTTCTCCGGTTATACCGGTATTTATTCCGATAAGACCGCTACCGGTTTTTTTCATGGATTCATCCAGAATATGGTTACCGGTTGAGCGGCTGACAGAATAACCGGCAACCCTGCCGGAGGTGTCAATCACCACCAGAATTCTGCCGCTCCCTTCAATGCCTCTTCGTACGGCACTTCCCGGATATACGTGCAACCTTCTGGCATGGCTTAGAAGAATACCATATGCTTTATTCCGCTTATCGAACTGTTCGTTCGATGGGGTTCCCGTATTTCCTGATGCGCTGTCCGAACTGCCAGATTCCCCGGTAGCCCCCTGATTTTGTGAAGTATTGCCGGAGATATTTCCCCTGCTGTTTTCATCTGTATTCTGCTGGCTGTTATCGGGCCTGGTTAATCTATCCTGATTATTAATGTTTTTTTGACTGGTATGGCGTTTTTTATTATCGGAGGACTTCCGGTTGTTTTTATTCTGTTCAGGGGGGTGGTTATGTTTCCGGAGTGAAGAGGGATCAGTCTTTTTTTTCGCAGGAGTACCGTTTTTACGGGAAAGAGATGAATGGCTGTCAGTTTGAGGTTTGACGGTATTTTCTCTGAAGTTTTCTCCGTAATCTGATGATGTGCCTTTTTCAGGAGAAGCTTCTCTGTTTATTTCGTTATTGTCATTTGAAACAGAGGCCTCTGTTTCTGCAGTCTTGGATTCCAGAACGGCTGCAGTTCTTTGAGATTCATCCGGGGACGGCTGAGGAGAACCTTCTCCTGCTTTACCGGTTGTAAAATCACCGGATACGGAAGTAATGGTAAGACTGTTCCCGGGAGAGAGCTCTTCTGAGTCCTTATTTTTTAAAATAAAAAAGGATGTTGCAGTCAGGAGAAGGCATGTAACGCTTACAGCGATTATTCTGGATACTGAATCTGTAGTCATTATTTCAAATTAAAAAATACTGTCATTCCTACTGTTGTTTATTATTTATGTTAACACAGGATACGCCTGCAGATTCCCTGCTCACGCATCACTAGTTTCTCTTATTCCTTTTTAAGGTTCATCCGGCGGAACAATGCTTCTGCTGGTCTGCGGTATGGAGGTGATGATAATATGTCCGTTGCGGTATTTTCCGGCAAGGTCGGTTATCTGCAGTATCTTTTCAAAAGGGGTGTTTTTGTCAGTGTAGAGATTTATCGGTAGTTCCGGATTTGTTTTAACCGCCTGTTCCAGTTCTTCAAGAGTGGCTTTTTCGCCGTTTACCACAAGTTCTCCGTTTTCATTAAAACCGGCAACCAGATATTCCTGTTTTTTTATGGAGGATGTCTGTTCAGAGGAGGGGAGATCCGCTTCAAATCCTGTGGAGATAAAGCTGGTGGTCAGGACAAAAAATACTATCAGCATGAATATAACGTCGATCATAGGAGTCAGATCTATGCTGAGACTGCTGTCATTATCTTCGTCGTCTAAAAAGGTCATGGTCGGTCGTTTTTAACTGTTAAAATTAAATGCTTTCCAGTCAGGCTTATAAAATAACGTAAGCCAGACGGATTTCTTATTCTCTATGTTTTTTACTGCTTTTTTCCGGATGCGTCTTTTAATACAGTGAGGGTTTTCTGCAGCATAACCGGATCGGCTGATATTTCATCGATAATACGGCTTATGCTCTCAAGCATTGCCGTACAGATGGATTTCTGCCACAGATTAATCATATAGTAAAAAACAAGTGCCGGTATGGCAATGGATAGTCCGAGTACTGTTGTTGTAAGTGCCTCTGAAAGTCCTGAGGTCAGTAGTCTGGTGTTTACCGAGGTTACTGAAGACAGGGCTTCAAATACATGCATCATTCCCAGGACCGTTCCCAGAAGACCGCACAGCGGGGAGATGACTGCTATTACCTTAAGACAGGTGAGGTTACATACCAGAATTCTGCTTTTGATACTGTATACAAATCCTGTCTCGCGACGGATGCAGTCTATGGAGAAACTTCGTTTTTCTATAAGTCTTGCTGTGACGGAGATGAATGTGGTACTGAATATTCCCCCTGATTTAAGCAGGGATTCGCCGGTACCGGATTTGATGCGATTGATAAATGTTCCCTGATGAATTTCATGGAATATCATTTTGAACTGTATTCTGGAAAGCAGGGTGTAGCAGAAACAGTATACTGCAAGGTAACAGGCTACGAATCCTGTTAATATCAGCAGTATTCCCACAATACCCAGACTGTCGTATAGATAATTAAGCATGATTTCTGGCAACCTGAAAAAGAATAAAGGAAATACCGGAGGAACCTGAAGTTACGTTATTCAGAACAGAACGGTTTAAAACAGCTTTGTTGCTGCAGTGTTTAACAGGGTTCTTATCTGATTAAATAAGCCGGTGCCGTTTTGCGGCAGGGCATTCTATCTGACTATTATAATGTAGGTGCCGGTTTCGGGGATGCTTTTTTTAGGATAATGTTAATAATTTTTCCGGTCGAACTGTTTTTCGGGAGAAAAAGTATCATGTTTTATGAAGAATGCTGAAACGATGTTCAGCCTGATAATATATCCTAATCTTATCATCTCATGTCTTTAAAGAATATATTCCGGGCTGACCGGTTTCAGACACTGTATTTTTTCCGTACTGAAAGATTGTATTCAGAACAATAGGTCTAAGAGTGATAAAAGATTCTACTCCGGAGGCTGTTGTTTTATGATTCTACTCGAATGTTAACCGGGTTATAAAAGTTTTTCGGAATAAAAAATCCCCTTGTTCCGTTTTCGTTTTCAGAATAAGGGGATTCAATGTAAAGGATATTGCCTGTTTTACCTAAATACTACTTAGCAACAGTGTTGCAGGCAGCCTGTTCGATTTCCTTCAGCCAGCCCATTTCAATAAAGAAATCGGTTGCTTCCGGCAGGAGTAACCATGTGCAGATAAAGCCTATAACTGAAAGAACAATGGTATAAGGTATCGCCATGATAAACATTCTGCCGTATGAAAGTCTGATGAGCGGAGCAATAGCCGAAGTCAGCAGGAACAGGAAGGCAGCCTGACCGTTAGGGGTGGCAACAGAAGGAAGGTTGGTTCCTGAGTTGATGGCAATGGCCAGCATGTCGAACTGTTCTCTGTCAATGGTGCAGGTTTTAAGAGCATCACTGACCTGTGATACGTATACTGTAGCAACGAATACATTATCAGATACAGCAGACAGAACACCATTTGCCACGTAGAAGAGCGGCAGCTGCTGATGTTTGTCAACAGAGAGCACCCAGTTAATGATTGGGTCGAATAAATCGAGGTGGTTTATTACGGCTACAACAGTCAGGAATACACAGAGGAGGGAAGTGAACGGCAGGCTTTCCTTGAATGCCTTACCTATTTCAGCTTCGCTGTTTACCCCGGTGAAGGTGGTTGCGAGTATGATTACGGAAAGACCTACAAGCCCCGGTTCGATGTGTACGGCAAGTGCTACAATGAGCCATAATGCCACAAGGGACTGACAGAAAAGTGAAACCTTTCTCGGAGTATCAATCTCACGCAGATGGCGGAGATGATGTTCCCTTAAAATGTTGTAAATCTTTTCCGGAAGAGGCTGACCGAAGCCGAGAATCTTGAATTTTTCAACAAGGATACAGGTTGTAATACCGCATACGAATACCGGTAATGAAATCGGAGAAACTCGCAGGGCGAATTCAGCAAAGTTCCAGTTTGCAGTAGCGCCGATGATAAGATTCTGAGGTTCACCTACAAGAGTAAAGATTCCTCCCAGAGCTGTACCTACAGCTGAATGCATCAGCAGTGAACGGAGGAATGCTCTGAAGTTGTCCAGATCCACACGATCCTCCTTGGATACCTGGGAATTATCGTGAATCAGGGTGCTAGGAGAGGTTATAACCTTGTGATAGATATTATAGAAGCCTGTACATACTGTAATGATAACGGCCAGCACTGTCAGTGCATCGAGAAATGCAGAGAGCACGCTTGCGAGAATACAGAAGATTAATGAAAGGACGATCTTGGATTTTACCTTGATAATAATTTTGGTAAAGATTGAAACCAGCAGATCTCTGATAAAGTGAATACCTGCCACCATGAACATCAGAAGCAGGATAACTTCCAGATTACTCATGATTTCCTCTTTAACTTCGTATACGGAAGTCATGCCGATGCCGACGGCTTCTATAGCCAGGAGACCGCCGGGAAGTAGCGGATAGCATTTTAAGGCCATTGCCAGGGTGAATATGAATTCACCGACGAGAAGCCATCCTGATGCGACAGGAGAAACATGGAACAGTATCGGATTAGCAACGAGAAAGATCAGAATCAGCCGTTTATACCATACCGGGGCATCACCTAAAAAGTTTGATACCAGGGATTGTATGACCGACGGCTTGGCAATCTGTGCATTAGCTGTCATATAAACATTCCTTAAATAACAAAAATTTAAAAAAAATTTAAAAAATCTACATCCGCACATATTATACATATTTTTTTGATCAACTTCAGATATTCTTTTTTACTTACGGTTATATACAGAACTTTTTACTGCTGGAGGTGAACCGCCGGTACATGTGCGTGGTGGAGACCCAGCGGAATAAACATGCTGCGGTTATGCTAAAAGAAGGTTGAGATGATTTCAGGTACGAATTTTTTTCAGGAATGCTTTACTATTAATAGAGTACTTTTATTGTAAGCCCTGGTATTTCTTATTATTTCATCAGGTCGTTAAGCCGGATATAAACGGCGGTTACGGGGACCGGAAAGAAATAGAACACCGCATTATGTCAGGATAGAATCTCTCCGGCGGAAGTGTCTAAAATGCCGCGGTTTCTGTAAAGTATCGTTTTCTTTAGAAAATGCTCTTTTACAGAAGATTCAGCGGACGGAACATAAATTGTCCGGTGTTTTTACCGTATTTTCATGGTTTATGCAGGCAGATAACACGGAACAGGATTAATTATTTAAAAATGTGAGGATGGAATCGTGGAGTTTTAATTTTTAAAGTGATAAAATGCTCACGTTTTTTTGGATTAATATCCATTTTTGAATTTTTTTTTTGATGTATAGTCTGTTATATCGGTATTTAGTGTATGAGTTTGTTTGCCTTTAATAACGAGGTTCCTATCATTACAGTACTGATTGGTTTGTCCTCAGTAATAGGTATATTGCTGGGTGCTATCAAGTACAAAGGTGTAGGTCTAGGTATAGGTGGTGTGCTCTTTGGTGGCATTTTTATGGGATGGTTGGCTCAAAAGATGGGATGGGTTCCTTCTTTTGCTGCCGGTGGCAATGTTTTTGATGCCAGCACCCTGACTGATGTCGCTTCAAAGACAGTACACGAAAGTGCTTCCGTCTTAAATGCAAAAGCAGCGGCCGTTTCCGAAGTTCTGGTTTACCAGAAAGTTCTTCACTATGTTCAGGAATTCGGTCTGATTCTGTTTGTGTATACCATTGGTATTCAGGTCGGCCCCGGCTTCTTCTCAAGCCTGAAGGGAACCGGCCTCAAGATGATCTGCTATGCTGTAGTGAATGTATTCCTCGGCGCAGCTATTGCGTTGAGCTTCTGTCTTTTAGGCTTTATGAATCTTGATGCCTCTATCGGTGTGTATGCCGGTGCGGTAACCAATACTCCGGCACTCGGTGCAGGCAGTGCAATGATCGATGATATCCGCGCAAACCTTCAAGGGGTAATTCCTGAAGGACTTAACAAGGATACAGTTGCTTCAGCCTATGCTGTGGCCTATCCGTTCGGTATCTGCGGTATCCTTCTTACCATGCTGATCATCAGATTCATATTCAGAGTTAACATCAACGCTGAAGGTGAAAAGTACGAGCTGCAGAAGAAGAGCAACAGAAAGGATTTAAATACTCAGAACGTATCTGTTGTCAATTCGGATTTATTCGGTTTAACTATTGCCAGTATTCCGGTATTACAGCCGGGCAAGGTGATCTGCTCACGTCTCAAGAGAGGAAACATCCTTATGGTTCCTAAGCCTGATACCGTGATTTATGCTGATGATATTCTGCACCTTGTAGGTAATAAGAAGGAACTGGACGAAGCATGTGCCTTCATCGGTGAACCTGTTCAGGTTTCATTAACCACCAAGGGTACTGATCTTTCAGTCCGCAAGGTAGTAGTTACTAATGAGAAGATTCTCGGCAAGACTCTTGACAGTCTGGAAATCAAGTCAAGATTTGATGTTGCCGTGTCACGTTTAATCCGTACCGGTATGGAATTTATTCCTCACAGCGGTACTCAGTTGCACTTCGGTGACCAGTTGAATCTCGTCGGTCGCAAGGAATCCATTGATGCGGTAGCCAATATTGTCGGTGACAGTGCTGTAGCTATGCAGAAGGTTCACATGCTGCCGGTATTTATCGGCCTGGTTCTCGGTATGGTTCTTGGCTGCTTCTCTATTCCTGTTCCAGGATTACCTGCAGCTATTAAACTGGGTCTTGCCGGCGGTCCGATGGTTGTAGCCATTCTTCTTTCCCGTTTCGGTCATACCATAACCTTCGGTAAGATGCACTGGTTTATGCCTGCCTCAGGTAACAGTGCCCTTAGAGAAATCGGTATAGTGCTGTTCCTTGCTATTGTTGGTTTTAATTCAGGTGCCAAGGGCTTTATTGATACCCTTTTATACGGTGACGGTCTGACCTGGATGGGGTACGGTGTATTTGTAACATTTGTTCCTATCATGATTTGCGGTATACTGGCATACAAGGTATCCAAGATCAATTACCTGTCAGTATGCGGTGCCATGGCCGGTTCTATGACAGATCCTCCGGCTTTGGCATTTGCAAACGGTATGTACAAGAATTCCGAAGCTTCAGCTTTAGGTTATGCAACTGTATATCCGTTTACCATGTTCCTGCGTATTCTGACTCCTCAGATTATGATCATCATTGCAGTTGCCTGCGGTGTACTGGCAAAGTAGGAATTGTTATAAATTGATGATTAAGGCAGAGCACGGGCTCTGCCTTTTTTGGTTATTACCGTCTTAAAGTTTCCGGTGATTCTCAGTTAGCAGAACGATCGGTGAGTTTCCGGCTGATTTTTTTATCATGAATACTAGTAAGTCGATTTCAGAGGAATCTGAAATCTGGTTTTTTAAAACTTTTAAAAAGGGATTGCTGGTTTTTATAGCAAGACCGGGAAAGTGGCTGCAGTCGCTTTTTATGGGGATGGTAAGTCTTGTGCTGTTTCCCTTTTTCTGGTGGGCGCTGTCCTGTTTTATTTCTCTTAAAGGTGTCAGGTTAAAGGATACATGTGAACTGACCGGTAAATTCAGATTTCTGTTTGCCGGGGAATTTCTGCTGACATCCATATTGTTCCTCGGATGCTGGTTTTTGTGCGACTATATCGAAAAAACTCCGGCAGCTGATGCTGACAGCCTGTATTATACCGACGTGAGATATTATTATCTTGCTGGATCTGCGGTAATACTGATGATAAATATCATTGTATACAACAGTCTGGTATTTTATCTGGCTTTGAAGGTTCCTTCACTGTCACCTGTATCTGTCATGAAGACGGCATTGCGTCAGTATCTAGGCAATGTGGTCCAGATAATGCTGTTTTCTGCGGTAGTTGCTGCAACAGGGGCCTGGCTGGAATATCATGCCATGTCTCTCGGACTGCTGCTTAAGCATTATATCCGCTTTAATGTTTCTCATCCCGATATTCTGCTGGTTATATGCAGGGCGAGACATTTTTATCTTCTCGTGATGACTGTTTATGCCGGTTCGGCAGTATATATGCTGAGACTGGTATCAAGGTATCTTTTTGTAAGTTTGATAGATTTGATTAAAGACGGAAGAATTCGTATCGGCTGAACTTTGATAAAGTAATAAAAAAAGGTCTAAAACCCTGGTTTTAGACCTAACGCAAAAGTCTATATTATAGACTTAACAACGAGAGAAAATTTTGATTTTTTTACATAACAAGTAGTTAGTTGTTATTCTGTTTGCCGTTTATATTTGTAAATTATTTATTATGGCTGTATATCTGCGAAATTGATGTTTGTAAAATAAGCTCAGCTTAAAACATTCCGCTTTCATTGTAGATTTTTTCAAGCATCTTCAGTTTTTCTAATAAGGTATATGATAAAACCTCGGCTCCCTGACGCTGATAGTTAATAATCTGATCTAAAGCGTCCCTTTTAGAGCCGTAATATCCAGACCACACTTCAGAAACATGTCTGAGATTCGTATCTCTCTTTAAAAGAGCCAAACAACAGGCTTCTCTTGTAGTTGGAGAAATCTGACCGCTTCTTGACTCAATTCTCTTAATCAATTCATTAGGGCTGTATCTAGAAGCATATTCTTCACTATTGAATTCCATATTTCTTAATCCGGATTTTCCATAGTTTCCGGATACAATATTTGTCAAGGTTGTTAAAAATCCCATATATGTGCCATCTAAGAATATATTCAGTTATTGCTCTTAAATTTGTTGAATTCCAATACCAACAAAACATATTCCGTTGCATCGGTTTATTTATCAGATTTATTCTTATTATTAAACTTATTCCTATTCTGAACGGAATGATGCTTATATTGAGTTCAATTACTTATTTTTTTTCTTTTTAAATTCATTAATCCATAGTAATAATCGGCCTGACGGCTTGAAGTTCCGTTGACCAAAACGTCAGTATTCCGGTTTAAAAGAGTAAAAATGCGCTGAATTAGAATCAGTGCATTCTGTCATCTCATATAGGCCATCAGCCATTAAATGTTGCTAGTTTAGTTATAAAAACGTTTTTATTGTTAAATAATTAATAAATTGTTTAACAATATCACACAAATGTTAAATAATTGAATATTTTTTGTTTAAAATATCACATTTAAACTGCAAAAAATAATTATCCGTAATAAAGAATGAAGTTGTTTTTTGTGCGGTTTTTGTACAACAAATAATTATAGTGAAAATATATCGATACTTTTCCGGGTAAGGTTCTGCTGCTTTCTAAGGATATTATCCTGCGGAATGGTCTTTTGGATTCAGAGTGCTCTTCTTTCGTGCTGTATTCATCGCAATCTCAGCAGCCGGTGTTTAATGTTTTTTGACGGAGGCAGAAACTGTCAGTACTCAGGAATATCCTTTTCAGGTTATTTTGACATCAGCCGCACATTAGAATGAGGATGCTGTGAACTTATGAATATGGAATTGAATCAAAATTATGCAGGGATGTTATTAACCTGACGGGTAATTGACAGGAAGGATTTTATACTGACGTCAGACTGCCGGCATCTGCCGTTTTTTTTACTAATACCGGATTAAACAGATACGGCATGCGTCAGAGTAGGCGTAGTCCTGACTGAAAAAACTCCGGAATAGAGGGTAATGGTTAATTATTTGAGCTATCCCTAAGATATTAACTCTAAAAATGATATAAAGAATACTATTGTGGTTATTAGTTATATTTTATGAGGTAGGGGATGCTGTTGTAATTGCAGCTCTGGATCTGTGGCTGACGGCGGATAATTGTTATGAATATATTTAAAACTCCTAATCTTGAATTGCTGTTGTGTGATTACGGTCTGCGCAAAAAACGCTACCGCTCAGCCTGTGTCTGCGCCTTTTTTTCTTTAAAAGACGGTAAAACCGTGGCTGCGACGGATGCCATGGCTTCTATCTATAAACTGTATCCTGAACTGGTTCTGGATGACGGTCTGCCTAAAATTCACGGTGAATGGGCGCTGTACGGGAAGGCCTACCGGATGGGGGATAAGGATTATAATCTGCTTTCAGTACAGCTTGACGACCGGGTGAAGGAGGTTCTGGCTGATTTCCGGGATATTGAGGAAGAAAAATGTTTTTCTCTTGAAGATCCTCAGAACATAAAGCGTCTGCTGTTCCGTGATAAAACCAGTACTGCCGGTAGCGGTATTTGTACCTTTTTTCATGATCTTCCCCAGGATGACCCGGCAAGAATCAGATACCTGGGAAAGTTCAGTGACAAAATGCTTCCGGGATTCTATCCTGATGATTTCAGCTATGAATACAGCAACTGCGCTCCGGCTGATCAGCGTATACCCGGAGTCTGGACAGACGGATCCTCCTACTGTCTTGCCGGTTTTTTTGCTGACGGCGAGGTTTATCAGGGGAAACTGCCGGTTATTGATGTCCGTCTTATTTCCATGACAGGTGATCTTGATAAGCATGAGCTTTTTGATAATCCGCTGAATCTTGATACGGTGAAGTTTTTTCCGGAGGCAGGACTCGGGGTGATGATGTGGCACGGTATGATGGAGGTGGACATAAAGAATGACTACACTGTCTGTCTGGCTGTCGATGCGGGGCTTTATGCCTCTAAGGACGGTGAGGGAAATATTAAAGTACCGCATTCCAGCGAATTCATTGATCTGGCTCTTGATCAGTTGAGGAGAAATCAGCCACCGGAGAAGCCGGAGCATCGCATTGCTGAAAAAGTTAAAGAGGTGGTCAGGGAATCCAGGGAGGTTCGCAGAAGCCGCTACTGCAATATATATATGGAATACTTCAATTTTATGACTGTGTTCCAGAAGCTGCCTCTTGTTATAGGTTATGCCTATGAAAATGCCGGTCTTGAAGGAATAATGCAGCATAATGACTGGGATGCGGCGGTTCTGGAGAAAATAAAAAATCTGTCACCGGATGATCCGTACTACCGGCTGGTAAACAATATTCCCCTGAAAGAGGAGGAGGGTTTCAGCAGGGCGATGTCCTCGCTTCTTGATAAACATCCGGCATCACTTGAGGATCAGGATTTTCTAGAAATGCCCGGTCATGACAAACTGGAGCAGTTTGTCCTCAGTCAGTTCTTCCTCGGTCATATTAAAAAGCCGGTGCGGCTGAAATACCGGAATTTCGGGGTTGATTGCGACGGTGATTTTGAACTGCCTGCAGGTATAATTCTGCCTCAGTTTGTTGAAAAGGAATTTGTCGGCGGACTGGTAAGACCAAAAGGTCTGTTCTGTGCGGAAGGAGAGGTGGTTATACCGGGTTCCCGTCTCGGAGCCACTCCTTCATGGCACGGATCCATAAATGTTCAGAATATCCCCCGCATGGCTGTGGATGATATCGGAGCAGGCATTCTGCTTGCAGAGGAGTCATTTCATCAGCTGGACGTGATTTATATGCCGCGACCTGATTATCCTGTTATTGATGAGATTAAGCAGACTGCCATGGAATCTTTTGAGATACTGGTGCCGGCTCCGGATGACAGAATCAGGGAGACGGAGGAGTTATGGAAGAACTCGGAATACAGTGCGAAGGTCCGGGTGGTTCCTCTTGGCAGAAACAAGGACGGGGAGCTTTACAAGTCACTCCTTGAACGTATGCAGGACGATGTTCCCGTAAGCTTCTGGCTTGATGAGGTGGTGGTAGGCGGAGCTATTGAGCCGATTCATCTTCCCGGAGAGCTTTACGATGTTGCCCTCGATGACATGCTGGCAGAGAAAATGGATCTTGACCGCAATACCATGGATTTTGTTGAAGGGGCTCTCAAGCGTCTTGATAAAGAAAAGCAGAATGTTCTTTCCAAAGTCGGCGATAAAAAGGCCAGAGCCATGATTGAACAGCAGTTTGCCGGTGCAGCAGCGGAGATTAAGGCAAATGCCAAAAAGTCTGATGTGGAGATTATGAAAAAAAGCATGCAGGCTCATCTCAGTAATTTTGCCAAAGCCCGAGAAACCGCTAAAAGTCCGGAGGTGGTCAAGCAGATTGACGACCTGGAGAAGCAGAGCAAGGAAGAGTTCGGCAGAGTATTTGCCATGATGGATCTTTTTAAAACCACCCGTCAGAATGCCGAGGAGGCCAGAAAAGCTTTGGAAAAGTCTATTGACAGCAATGTTGAGGAGGCTATAACCCGCAATAACCTCGGAGATGCGGATTTTGATTATCTGAGAAGCACCGGAGTGCGGAATTTTCCGGATGTATACATCGAAAACCGGGAGTTTCAAGAAGCTGATCTGTCGGAATTAAGCTTTAAGGATTCCACATTCGACAGAGTGACGTTTAAGGGAGTGAATTTCAGTTTTACTTCTTTCGAGGGATGTACCTTTAACGGTTGTGTCTTTGATGCCTGTACAATGCGAAGTCTTAGGTTTTCCCAGTGTTCGTTTCTTGAATGCCGTGTACAGAATGCTGTGTGGGACAGTGCAGTACTGGAGGACTGCAGCCTGCTTAACTGCATGCTGATCGATCTGAATTTCTACGAAGGAGTCATCCGCAGGCTTACCTTTGAGACAGGCGTGTGGAAGGGAGGTTCTCTTACCGGGACGAAGCTGGATATCCTCAATATGAGCTTTGTTGAAGTCAGTGATATCCGGATGGAATCATGTACCTTTGATTACGTGAGGTTTGAAAGCTGTCAGCTGTCAGGACAGGACTGGCGCGGTTCAGCGGGAGAGTCAGTGACTTTCAATAACGGTACGGTCACGGAGACCTGTTTGAATAATACGGTTTTCAATCAGATTAATATTCACGGTGATATAGTTGTGGAGAAGCTTGAAGCCAGGGAATGCCACTGGCATGTGGTGGTAATTATGGAGAATACCGTGATGACCGGCGGTGATTTTACTCACAGTGTATGGGAGGATGCCTGTATCAGAGGAGCTGATCTGTCACAGGGCTGTTTCAGATTCCTTGTGGCAAAGGATATAAGCCTTACCGAAAGTACAGTGCAGAAGGCGGATTTTTTCCATGCCAATCTGTTAAGAGCCAATATGTCCGGAACCAGACTCGGAGGAACTGTTTTTGATGAGGCTAATCTCTTTGCTGCTGATTTCACAGGAAGTTTTCTTGAGGATAACAGCTTCAGGGGAACTAATCTGAAGAGGACTCTTATCAGTCTCTTCAGGGATTTTTGATATTATTGATCGAGATATCAGAGAGGTTCTGTTATGGAAAGTTTATTTAATTTATACATTGGTGCCGCAGGCACGGAGACTGAGGATGAGAATGATCTGGGACCGTATTTCAGAGTCATAAGCTTTGAGGGACGGGAGAAAATATCCCAGATGTACAGCCTGAAAGTTGTCGTCGAGGTAACAGAATTCGGTGAATTGAAGGAATTGATTAACCGGCTTCTCAAGGAAAGAGTATTTCTCGAAGTTAACTATGGAACCGCGTACAGAACATTTCCCGGGGTTGTCAGAAAGGTATCGATAATCGGCAGATTTCAGAATTCCCTGCATTTGGAGCTGACAATTGTTCCGCGAATCTGGTTCCTGAAGGAGATAATCCGTTCAGAGATATTCATGGATATGACTATTCCGGAAATTATTACCCAGGTGCTGTCCAAGGATACGGTAATATACGGTGATATCAGTATTGATGTTTCCGGCATTAATCCGGAGAACTATGACAAGAAGGAATATGTCACCCGCTATAACGAATCAACTCTGGATTTTATCAGCAGACTGATGGAGGAAGCCGGAATATACTGTTATTTCAAAGGTGTAGCCAGAGATGACACCGGCGGGGCGATGGTAAAGGACTCATCTGTGGAATGTTTACTTTTTAGTGACCGGAAGAGTGTGGAAAAGAAGCTTCTGCCGGAGATATTCCGTCGCGGTGAAGGAGGCAAGGATGATTTATACGGATTGAAGAGCCTGAGCTTTGATTTCAGTCAGGTGCATAAGTCTGTTTCCGTTCACAGCTTTGATATGGACACGTCCAGAACCAAGAAGATTATGCCGAAGGCTGAAAGCCTTGTGGCAAGTTCGGATATTTTTGAAGGTGTAAATGTCGCTACCGTCACCAGATATGCCAGCGGGCTGACATCAGACAATGTCAGCAAGGTAAGTGATCTTAATGCCGAGATTGCCGCAATAAATGCCGAAACGGTGACCGGTACCGGCAGACATCCGGAGGTGCGTGCAGGCAGTATAGTGTCTATAAGCACGGATTATGAGGATGTCAAGGATTTTCTGCTTACCGAGGTGGTACACCGCGGCAGACAGTCAGGCTCTTCTTTTACTTATACTGATAATCCCGGCAGACAGGCGGAGCTGAATTTCTATGAATGTGATATCACCGGAATACCGGCGGAAACACAGTATAGAAATCCGGTGACCGTTTCAAAGCCTAAATTCTACGGATTCCTTCCGGCAATTATTGAAGGGCAGGATGGAGGCTCTAATGCACCGTTTATGGATGAACTTGGCAGATACAAGGTGAAGCTCTGCTTTGATATTGATGAGAAAACACTAGGACACTCATCAATATGGCTGAAGCTGATGACACCTTACGGCGGTCATGATCCGGCATTCGGTATGCATTTTCCTCTTTTAAAGGGAACTCAGGTGCTGATAGGCTTTATCGGCGGCGATATTGATGAGCCGTTTATTGCCGGAGCAATTCAGGACGGAGGCGGAAGTGTGGTCAATAATGCCAATGTCAACCTGAATGTCATTCGCAGTGCCACCGGTAATGTGCTGATATTAGGTGACGGCACTTCTCCTGGTGAAGAGTTTATTTTTATGAAGAACACCAACGGCTATACTACACTCGGCCATGTTCCGGATGATCTTATCAATAAGTTTTAGGCATTGAATTATGGCAGTAAATATAGTTGATGCGATGCGTGACTATTTTAGAAAGGCATCCGTAATTGAAAATTTGGCAATAACAGCTTCCGAGATCCTGCCGGAGAGTGACAGTGCTGAGGTAAATGCTCTTACCGGGGATGTGCGCGGAGCCGGGAAAATGGCTCTTTTCTGGGAAGACGGCCATAATGCAGAAGGAAAGACTTTCAGCAAATGTGTTTTTGAAGGTCTGGATCTGTCGAAGTGGTGCTTTGACAGAGCCTCTTTCTTCGACTGTATTTTCCGGGACTGTATTCTGCCTGTTGATATTACATCCCCTATGCTCGGCAATGTGCTGTTTGAACGGGTGCAGTTTACCGGCCGGGGGGATCCTGCTGATGCTGAAAAAATAAGCGCGTATGCGGGATGCTGGCATATGGCGAATATTTCTACGGTCGATTTTATAAACTGCAATCTTACCTGCTTTAAGGCCGAACGCTGCAGTTTTTCTGCTGTTGCGTTCAGGGAATGCTGCTGTATCGGGGCAGATTTTTCCTGCTGTTCGTTTGATAAATACCATTTCCTGGCGTCTGATTTTACCGGGGCGAAATTTGTCAGAGCCAAGATGCATGAAGGGGTGGCTCTTACAGGGAGTATTTTCCGGAATACTGATTTTACCAGTGCGATAATTGAAGGACTGCATTTGTCTTCAGAGGACGGACTTGTTCTGGAAGGAACGGTATTCTGCTGCGCCAATATCTGTGAGGCTGAAATTAAAAATATTAAGTTTATCGGGCTGAATTTTGACAGAACCATATTCAGCGGTTCGTCATTCAACGGTGTTTCGTTTGTCAGAGGTATACTGAAGCAGGCATGGTTTGATGGATGTTTGATAAAGGATGCCGTATTCGACGGTGTTAAAATGAGTGGGGCGAAGTTTCCAGGAGCAGAGCTCAGTAATGTCTATTTTCTGCGCAGCGATATAACCCAGTCGGTGATGGAAAAAACCGTTCTGCTGGAGGTCGGCTTCTCGGAATGTGTCGCCCAGTACTGCTACTGGACATACTGTACTTTTAAAGACTGCAGGATGGTAAAGGTTGATTTTACCGGAAGCTACTGGCACGGTACGGATGACTCGGGTATCAGCAGAAGCTCATGTAATGAGACTGCTGTGAGAAAAACAGATGAAGATTTGTATCAGGCTGAACATTTTTACTGATAAAGTTGCGGTTTTTCTGATATATAATCCCTGAAACGGCAGAGCTCCGGGAGAAATCCCCAGGATGGTATAAGCCGGTTATCTGAAATTTAGTCAGTGCTGACAGATCTTGGTGTCAGCTAAGGAATGAAATATGTTTGCATGTACTTCTATGGCGGGAATGGCCATCGGCACTCCTATGACGGACGTCTGTAAAACTCCGACACCGGCAGGTCCGCAGCCGATGCCGTATCCTAATCTGGCTCAGATTCCCATGACAAATCCCGGCACTACCGAAAAAACAGTGACTGTGCTTGGACAGCCTGTGCTTAACAATAAAAGTGTTATCAATATGAGTAACGGGGATGAACCCGGGGTGGCCGGAGGCGTTACGTCAAACGTGGTAATGGGGCCTTGCACTTTTAAGAGTTCCAGCAGGAAGGTTTCATACAAGGGAAAACCGGCAGTATTTTTTACCTGCCAGACCGGTCATAACGGTCAGAGCAGTTCCAATACGGTAGGACAGGTTCTGGTTCCTTCCCAGACGATGCTTGACGTAAGCTGATGAAGATAACTGTACCGCCGGTTGATTTTTGGGAATAGAACATGAAACAGAAAGATATAGAGACAGCCAGCAGGCCGCTTTCACTGAATACCTGCGGTGATACTGAAACAGGTGATAAAAGTGTTCCGGCAGTAGCCAGTAGTGAAGTGCCGGTAGCTGCCGTTTCCGGTGAATATGTCAGATTCAGCGCCGCGGTCACGTCTGTCTGTGAGAACGGTGCCGTTTTTGAGGTTAAAAGCGGATACGGTACGCATAGAGCGGAAAAAATGCTGTCCCTGCTTCTGGTTCCTCAGGAGGGGGATCAGGTGCTGGTGGAAAAGATCGGCGGAGATTTTTTTATTTCGGCTGTTTTAAGAGCAGGAAACAGTGAGCAGCTGAGAAAAATAGCCCTGCCTCAGAGGGTTGTTATGGCCGGCGGTGAAAGTCTTGAGCTTATGGCCAGAGAAGTGGTGACCATGGCTGTCAGCCTGCGTCAGAATGCGGAAAACATCTCCAGAACAAGCAGGCATGAGACAGTGAGAAGCGACAGGCATACAGAGACATCACGACTCCGGGAGGGACACTACCACATCTCTACCGAAACCTCGGATCTTCTGAAACAGAGGGTTACCAGACTGGCTGATCTAAACCATAAGATGACGGTGCTTAATGCAGATGAAGGTTATACCGTGAATACAAAGAAGGTACAGATGCGGGCAGATGAAAGGGTAGAGATTAATGGAGAAAAGATTAATCTCGGATAACCCCTGAACGGTTATTTCCGCATGGTGCGGCAGGTGGAAATATAAATAATATAAATTAACATGGCAGCGAGAAATACATTATGAGTTTGGAAGAGATTGTTTCACTGGGCGAGGAGGCTCCTAAAACCGGTCTCGGGAACATGGATCTTGATGATACCAATGAAATGCAGAAGCTTACAGCCGAGATGGATAAGCTTAATGACGTCAATATGTCATCGCCGGTAAACTGGAAGCTTGTGGAACAGTGCTCGAGAATTATTCTCCGTGACTATGTAAAACACTTTCAGGTGGCGGCCTATTACGGTATCAGTCTTATCCGTACGGGAATGAGCCTGACTGATGTCACCATGGGTGCGGGGGTGTTTCTTGGTATATTCAAGAAACACTGGGAGGATGCCGAGCCGGCTAAAAAGCGCAAGAAAGGGCGCTTTAATGCAGTTGAATACTGGCTGGAGAATGTCTGCAAATTCTTTGATGAATACAATCCTGAGCCTCTAGAACCTGAGGTTGTTGAAGATTGCACGGGTATTATCAAAGAACTGGATGCCGTCATGGCCGGCATCGATGAGGATCTGGCACCTAATCTGCGCCGGATACTGACTGCTGTCGGCAGACTGCCTGTCAAAGCTCCTCAGGAGAAAAAAGCCGAGGAGACAGTCATGACTGAGGAAACAGAAAATAACAGTGCGTCCGGAGGAACGTCTGATACCCCAGTACGGACAGCACAGCCCGTTGCTGACTCAACCCCATCCGCGTCAAGAGCGCCGCTCGTTGTACCGCATGCAGAAGGCAGTGAAGAAAAATGCAAGGTGGCGTTTAATTTCCTGCTGGAAGCTTCTGATGAAATTTTTGCCGCCGACATTTTCGATCCGCTGTCTTATATGTACAGGCGTATGGCCACCTGGGGCAAAATTAAGAAAATGGTGTATTCCGAGAACGGGCTGACCAGACTTCCTGCTCCTCCGGATGAGATATTCGAGTCACTGGAAAAACTGGTTCTTAACAATGAATATCCCGGTTTGATTCGGACCTGTGAGGGAAGGGTAAGTAAATATCTGAAAAAGCTCGGGAAGGATGATGCGGCTAAAATGGTGGAGATTCAGGTGCAGCAGTTTGTAAAACGTTTCGACGGTCTTGCGGATCTGCATTTTGAAAACGGCAAGCCGATGTGCAGTACTGATACTAAAAACTGGATTAATTCCCTGGCGGGCAGTGCCGGCGGCGGAACCGGTGGAAAGGATACCGTTAAGACAAGAATGACGGAGTGTCTGAATCTATCGAGAAATGAGTTTGCTAAAGCTGTAAAAAACATTGAGGATTACATCCGCGGTTCAGAAGGTCTGGACAGACTGCGTTATCAGGCGACCCTTGCCAGGATTATGTCCCTTAACAACCGCTCTGATCTGGCGGTTGGTCTTATTGAGATTGTGCTGAAAACGGTGAGGGATCATAATTTAAAGATCTGGAACCGAACAGTTACGGCAGAGCTGCTTTCGATATCATTTGACATTTATGTGGCAAACCAGCAGCTGGACCGGGCTTCGGAGGTCCTTATTGAACTTGTTTCCATTGATCCGGAGCTTGCCATCACCAAGAAATATACTGATTGAGAACCGTATTCTTAAACGGTGTGCCGGTCCGTCCCTTGATAAGTTCCGTGGAGCCAGACCGGTACTATCTGATAAAAGCCTGTTTTTCAGAAAGCAGGTTTTTTCTTTTGGGGTTTGAAAGAATTTTTTTCCGTCTGTTTAATCTTACCGCAGGCTTTATATCCCTAAAAGTGAGGCTTATGATGTGCCGTTTCCAGCAAAATTGCTAATTTCCTGTTAAAAATTTCAATAGTGCTACGGAGGTATCTTGTTTTTATACTTTTTATTCTATAGGATATAAGCCGTAATGCGTATTTAAATATAAAATACCGGCTTTGCGCCGGCCGTTCAGGCAGGTGGTGAAAGACGGTATGGTCAATAATGGAGATGTATTTATGGCTCAAGAAGGTTCCATTGCTCCTAAAGAGAGAGTGAACATAGTATACCGTCCGAGTACCGGCGATGCCAAGGAAGAGGTTG
>OMYE01000034.1 GCA_900315145.1 uncultured Pseudomonadota bacterium
GATTCTAGAAGCATCAGCTGTCTGAATCTGTAGATGCTGCCACATTTTTTCAGAAGTTTGGCAATGCTTTTTTCTGATGACACCACAACAACATCATCATGATGATGAACGTAAAAAATCAAGCTCTCCTGATCGTCTAATGACAGCTGTACCCCCTGTTTCTGCAGTTCCGGAATAACACTGCTCTGGATTAATGATTTTGATATTTCCGGGTGACCGTAGTAATGCATGTAGGGATCATCCGGATTTTTTCCGCGACATTGAGCCAGTGGCTTGCCGATATCATGAAGCAGTGCCCCCAGGTAGAGCATATCATCTTCATTATTACGGGGGAGATTCAGGACAGTGTGAATGCTGTGATTCCACAGGTCGTACTGATGGGCATAATTCCGCTGATCGTAATTAACAGTGGTTCTCATTATCGGAAAAATTCTGAGAATATTCTCTTGAACAGCCATTATTTCACTGATATCTGTTGTCGTCCTGAGTACATTGATAATTTCTTTCAGAGTCATGTGTTTATTTCCGTTTTATTATTATGCTGCAGATATATACGTAATTTAATATTTATACTTATTGATAGTTTTTGTCAATTGTTTTAGGTAAAGGTATCCACATGTCCTCGTAGTCCCGTAAGGGATGTTTCCGGCAGGGGATATAAAACTGATTAATAAAAAAACCCGTAAGTTTTGCTAAACTTACGGGAGTCACTATAAAGAGTTTTTATGTCAGCTGATTATTTCTTTTTAGCAGGATACAGCACAAATCTTGTTGAACCTGCTGAATTATTGGCATCATTTCCTCTTGAGAATACTGTGACGACCACCTTGTCACCAAGATGGTATTTCGGATTCTCGGTATCAACATAGATGTGATCAATATTTCCGGTCTGATACATGTAGTACCACTTTTCCTTGTAAGGACCTTCGCCCTTGAGATAACCGCTTCCCTTGTTGAAAGGATTGCCTCCGGGAATCATTTTATAGGTCTTTCCGTCAATGGTCAGTGTGGAAAGCTTATAGGTAAAGGATCCCTTGACTTTTTTATCAGTAGATTCCCATTTCTCCTGAGACAGTTCGAACCGGAAATTTCCGTGCGGTGCAAAAAGTCTTGCTTCATTACGGACAACCTCACTGTCCAGAGCATATTCGGTATCGACACGACGCGGCTTAAAGAAATATTCCGTACAGTAGCCGTCATTATCTCTGGTGATCATGAGAATAGTTCTGAAAGGATTCATCCCGTTCAGATTATCTTCACAGAAGTTGTCAGTCTTGCAGTCTGACTGATAGAAAGGAGTATCGATATTGAGAAAACGGTCGTTCATGCCTATGGCAATAGGCATAACGAATCTTCCGGTAGGCTTGGCATTGCGATCCGGGGTTATGTTATAAATAGGGGCAACAGCCCATGAGCCTTTGACGAGGTAATAGAATTTCATCGGCTCGTCAGCCCAGGTTATGGAATTATACATCCAGTTGAGCAGAGGGAAGGAACGATAACGCATATTAGGATTATCACTGATGTAGGATTCATCATTCAGGGATGTATACTTAGGAATATCCTGAATATAAATCTTATCTTCATTATTGGCGATAACGTAATAATCGATAATACTCTGGATGTTCGGATTAAGTTTGCAGAAATTGGCATAAACGGTAGGAAAATCCTCAGTGTTAAGCCGTACATTGATGTCACTCTGCATTCTGGTGAATAAATTATCTGTTTCCTGACCGGAGTTCTGTCCGGTGGTATCGGCTAATACCGGTTCTCCGGCAAAGAGAGAGAGCGCGGCTGCACCGGATAAGAGAGATAGTCTGGAAAAACTGCTGTTATTTTTCATTTCGTTCTCCTATTTCCTGTCGGCTATGCTATTGTTGTCAAGGGCGATTCTTTCGCATACGCCGTTTTTATCTCTGGCAAACAGAACAATTCTTTTTCTGTCAGTAGAGCATTCGCCCAGACCGCACCTTAAATTATCGACATTGCCTGCCTGATCATAGTCACCTTCAAAGATGGCGAGAATTTCCTTGTCAGCTGTATTGAAAATTGTTTTGTCGTAATCATTAACAACAATTTCATATTCACTGCCGTTATAGGTGAGCACGGCAAATGTCTGTTCATATCCGTCACTGTCGTTCTTTTTAATGAATTTTACAGACGTACCGGATTCGCTGTTGCTGTAAGTGGAGTTTAAATCATCACCGGGAGCAATTCCGGATTTGAATCCACTGGTGAACAGGCGGATTTCCGTATTGTTAATCTGATTGAAAGGACAGAAGTTCAGAGAGTATTTTTCTGCCAGAACAATTTCTCCATCATCGCAGGTCGTGCTGTCCTTGGCTTTTCTGAATATATGGACATATTCAGGAAAATGGGCACATTTAGGATCATCTGGTTCATCACACATCAGACTGTCCATTCTGCTTGGGGTCATAATGAGATAGTCATGGGTTTCGTCACTGTATACCGGCATCTGTAAAAGTGAATGATTATCCCTGGTCAATTTGAATTTCTGTCCCTGAAGGGTTAATTCCAGTTCTTTCACGAAACCGGTATTAAGAGATATAGAGGAGTAGTTGTAGTCAACAAAGTTTTCATAGGTGTTTTTATGCCATAATGCGCTGTAATTGGCATACATGGTTATTTTGGCATCCTGACGTTTGTTGTTGCAGAACGTGGATTTAGGAATCTGTGCCTCACATGTGGAACTGTTTATCTCGTGAATACCGTTTACGGTGTATACAAAGAAGCTTGATGCATCGGTTTTTTCATCGTAGCCGTTAATCCCGAAAGGATATTCCTCGGTTCCTGCATAGAATTCGAGTGGTTCACCGTGGCTGATATTGGCCATGTATTTCTGCATGGCTTTGAGTACTTCGGCATTACCGAACAGTTTTTCCAGATTCAGCTTCTGAAATTCTGATTTGTCGGTAATCATTTGTAATTTATTCTCGTAGCATATCTGAATCGGGTAATCAACCAGTTCTGCTAAAGCAGTCTGATCATTCTGCTGAATGGCGGAACGGATTTTTTCGAAGGTTTTATTAGGATCCTGTTCATCGTCGGCCCATGCTGGACAGCAGGAAATACTGAATATAACCCCGGTTAATCCGAAGACGGGGATAACCCTTTTTATGATAGATGATTTGTTAAATTTCATGATTTTGTCTTCTTGCTTGTTATATGGAAAAGATAATTCTGCACCTAACAGGGTATTAAGCGTCATTCTAGCAAATCATTAAATAATTATAGATAATGACAAAAAATTATATATATAAAATGAGATGTGCAACAGTTTGCAGATATGATTCTTTTTCTTCTTTAATTCTTTGGAAGCTGTGAAGGTATTATTTTTAATTGTAATTACTGTGGACTGTCATTTGTTTGGTGATTCCGTCTTTTTTGCTTTTTATCTTTTTTCTGGTGGAAAAATATTAAGAAGAGAAGGAAGAAGAGTTACAGGATTAGATATCAGATTCCTGGAATGTGCAGTTCCATTTTACGGCCGGCATCTTAAAAACATCTCTCGGTGGTTTTTAAGACGCTCTATACCGTAAATTGTTCAGGCGTCGTTATTTTCAGTATATGTCAGCCTTTTGACGAAAAATGATGTTTTATCCGGACGGCTACCAGTTGAATATCTTATCCAGAAAGTTAAGCATCATGAAAAGTGGAGTGGCGAGAAATGTGGTCATTACGCCGCAGACAATGAGACTTAGTGAGGAGTAGGCCCCCTGAGTTTCTCCATGTTCATTGGCAGTGCTGGTACCTACAGCATGGGCGCATGCTCCTATGGCCAGCCCCTGAGCTTTAGGGTTTCTGATATGAAAGAGTTTCATCAGTGGAAATCCGAATACAGCCCCGAAAATACCAACCGCACAGACGATGCAGGCGGTTACTGAGCCGATGCCTCCCATTCTGTCAGAGACATCCATTGCGAGAGGAGTGGTGATGGAACGGGCACCTAAAGTCGGAATCATATTGGAGTTGATGCCGATAAGATGACAGCTGAAATATGCCAGAATAAAGCTTATTACCACAGAAATGCCGCAACAGATGATAATCGGCACCGCCTGTTTTTTTATCAGGGCAAATTTCAGGTAAAGAGGTATGGCCAGAGTTACAATACACGGTTCGAGCAGCCAGCTTATGATGAAAGTACCATCACTGTAGTCTTTCGGATCGGAACCTGTACCGGTGATGATACCTATAATGAGTATCACCGGAATCAGCAGAGGATTTAAAAAAGACCACTTTGTTTTCAGCTGTATTGCTCTGATTATAAAAAACAGACCGATAGAGAGGGGGATGGCGGCGTAAAACAGCCAGGTTCTGTTTTCAAGTGAACTAAGCAGACCGGAAAAATCATCATAGTTTAAGTTTAAAAAATTCATATTATTCTCCCTCT
The DNA here is from genome assembly GCA_900315145.1 of uncultured Pseudomonadota bacterium. Lineage (GTDB taxonomy): Bacteria > Pseudomonadota > Gammaproteobacteria > Enterobacterales > Succinivibrionaceae > Ruminobacter. The sequence goes on from OMYE01000034.1 coordinate 4,412, forward strand.
TGATTAAGAGTGGCGGCGGGCTGCTTACTGGTGTTGAGATGACTGAATTTTCTTCTCATGTTGCGATGGTAGCGCAGGGCTCTCCGATATACGAGTTTTCTTCTGCGTCTTTCCTCAGGGGTTTCGCTGAAATGCTGAAACATTCTTCCAACCACCAGAATAATCAGAGCAACACCGCTTACTATGTTGAAAATAATGAGCACTATAGAGGAGTATACCTCGTTCAGGTGACTGATAACTCCGACAGCAGCCGGCATGAAGAGCAGGGCCATGTATTTCAGAAAGAGGGAACCTGAGGGCATAACCCAGTTGATTTTAACCGCTTTGATTTCAAGAAGAACAAAAAGTATCAGAAGTCCGATAATGCTTCCGGGGAAAACGAAAGGCAGAAAACCGGCAAGATATTTACCGATAAGGAGACAGGCATAGATAATCAGAAAGCTTGATACCAGGCCGAATAATTTTTTCAGGAAGTTAATCATGGCTGTTTTTCCGGAATTTCAATGAAGGATAGCTTCTTCATAACTGGTTAATATTTGACACGTATCACATTATACTCTCTGCAGAACAACTTTCAACACAATATCCTGAAATGATAATAAATATATTGATTATTCCGGTTTTTTTCAGTATGTCCAGGGGCTATTTGAAAGTTTGAGTTCGGTTCATTAACGGATAAACAGTTTATTTTAATTAAAATAATATCTCAGAATCACCAGTTCATATGCTGATGTCTGCCTGTATATTTTTTTGAACCTGTGTTTGTTTGAACCGGCATTTGTTTTTAAGTGATGGAGAATCTGTAAAAATAATATATGAGTGTTAAAAAAATGTAATATATGATATATTTGTCATATTTTAAAGACGCTATTTTGAATAAGCGATATTTAATACAAAGTAGTATGTTAATTTGTGTCTGTTGATATTTTTATCTGTTGTAGTTCAAATTTTTTGATGCAAAAATTCCGGTGTAAAATTTGTTTAAACGGTTTAGTCCGGATTTTTTTATGCAGATGTTCCGGCAGAGCAGATCATACTGTGAAGAGCATGTGTTTTTAGGTTTTATTTATTTCATTTATACCGATAGCAGTCACCTGGTAATCAGAACGCATTCTTATGTTGTTCCAGGAATAATAAAAATATTTTCAGAAAATGATTTTAGGGCCGCCGGTATGTTGAGGGGAAAAGTTTTTTATGCAGTGGATTGATTATGCTTTGCTTGGGATTATCCTTATAAGTACTGTTGTCAGTGCTTTCAGAGGCCTGATTAAGGAAATTCTGTCTATGCTGGCGTGGGCAGTGGCATTTTTCGTGGCTATGAAATTCTATAAACCTCTGACCCAGTTTATAACTTTTACCGATGATCAGTCTATCAGAGTGGTTATTGCTCTTTTCGGGCTTTTCATCGGCACACTGATGATTATCGGTTTTGTAAATTATATTATTACTTTGGTAATTAAAAAGACCGGTTTATCAGGAACAGATCGGGTTTTAGGCATGTTTTTCGGACTGTTAAGAGGTGGGGCGATTGTTCTCGTGGCGGCCTGTACTTTGCAGCTGGCCTTTAATTACGGTTTTCTGCTGAAATTAAAAGAGGAATCCTGGTATAAACAGTCCATGCTTGTGCCTGATGTCATGAAATTTGCCGATGAATTACTGAAGTCTTTCGGTCTCGGTGACGCCGGAAAGAACTTTAATCTGTTTGAATCCCTCAAGAGTGATGTACATAAGGATGTAGGAGAGATTCTCGAATCTGACGGCTCAGAAGAAATTTCTCCGGAAAATGATCCTGATTCGGTTTCTAATCCTGCAGGAGATACAGTAGAAACAACACCTAAGAAATAGGTACAGCCGCCTTATTGAGAACCGGATGTTTCTGTCTGTAGTTCTGTATGGTATTCGTTGAATAAAAGAGGTCCTTATGATTGATGAAAGTAAAGATTCGTTGAATGACAGTAATACCGGGATAATACAGTCTTTCCACGCTTCAGGAAATCAGAAAAATGAGGCCGGTGAATCACGAAGAGAGAGCATGCACCGGATACTGGACGAACTGCTGACTGATAACATGACTGACGATGATTATGACAGAATTCAGGCTTTCATGGAATCGTGGTCTCAGGGGCGGAATGCAGGAACCTCTGTAAATTCCTCCGGGGCGGAAAAGGCACTGGAATCATCGGTAGATTCAGTACAGAACGGAAATCTTCATACTAATTTTTCACTGGATAAAGGTATAAATCCTTATTTCATTCAGCATGTTGCGTCTATAAAGCATGAGATTATCAGCAGAGTACGTCAGAATGCACCTAAGTATACAGAGAAAGAAAGTCTTACGGAAAAGTCCGGGATTGTTTCTCCTTCGGCTAACCATGAAACTGCAGGTACATCTCCTGCTACCGGTGTCACTGAAAAAGCTGTTCACGGGATAACCGGAGCCACCGGTGAAGTAATACTTGATGATGCTTCTGCTCATAATGCCAGCCTTCATGAGACTGATGGAAATGAGCTGGAAGAGAATACCTTTAAAGTCGACAGTACCGGAGGGACTTCTGATAAAATCACAGCTGCTACTTCAGTCGGTGATTCTGTTCCGCACAGATCCGATGATACCGTAACCGGTTTCTCCAGTAATAGTTTTTCAACATCAGGAAATGTCCCGGGCGGTTCCATGTCCGGTTATTCCGGATACACCAGGCCGGCAAAGAGTTCAGGAAGTGATCTTCTGGAAATGATTACCGGAAAAATGATTGCCGGTATCGGAGCTGCCGTACTGATGATTATCGGCTTTATTATGGTGGCCAGAAGTATTAATTTCTCCTTTGGACCATACGGCAGGTTTTTAGCCATGCTGCTTTTTTCCGGCGTCATGATTTATTTCGGCGGATTTAAAGCATCAAAAAAAGAAAAGTCATCTTCAATTGAAGAGTTAAGTTTGGGCAGGGTGATTCTTTCCTCAGCCGGTTTTGCCCTTCTGTATGTCACCATGGCAGCGGGATACGTATATTTTGATATTATTCCCGGCGGTATAGTCACATGGATGATATTTCTGACACTGTGGAGTTTTATCCTGATGCATCTGATGCTGAAAAGGCATCCGGTATTCAGTCTGATATCCCAGTTAGGTGTTGTTGGCAGTATTCCTCTTGCCTGCCATATGGGGAATTATTCATTTATTCTCATATGCTCATTAATTCTTTTTTCCCAGCTGCCTGCAAATATATTCAGTGTTATAAAAAGGCGTACATGGTCCTTTACGTGCGGGAGCATCGGATTTGCAATTGTAACAGCAGTTGTTGCATATAATATCAATTTTGTTTCAGGCAGTGGAACGCTCCTGCTGTCGCTGTTCGTTGTTGCAGTAATTGTCATGCAGAAGATAATGCTTATCATCAGCTGTTATCGTGATGGTGACAATGTTTATAAAACAGAAGACTCATGGAGCTTCAATTTTCATGTAGCGGTAACTGCCGGTACTCTCTTCTTTATCGAGCTGCCGTTTCTTATCATCGTACATAAGCTTTTCAGTAACCCTTTGACGGCAGTTATGGTTATGCTGGCATCATTTGCTGCCATGATGATAACTGACGAGAAGCTTTACTGTTCATGCCGGAAACGGGAAAACAGATTCTGTGCCCGTGTGGCTATTGATACAATTCTGGTACTGCTGATTGCCGTCGGAGTGTTCATGCCGGACAGAACCGTCATGATATGGGGACTGACCATGGTGTACGGTCTCATATTCTGTCTCAAAGCAGTGAAGGATGTAAATACGGCCAGAATATCGAATATGGTGCGATGCTCGCTTCTTGCTGCAATGTTCATGATGATTGTCATAATGCAGCACATAGTTATTATAAATCTGTACAAGGAACTGCTCACGGTGGCTGTTATCGGCGGGACAGCGGCAATAATGTCTCTCGCTTATTATCTATACAGGGTAAGAACCGTTGAGGACAGGGATGCCGGATATTATTCCAAGGTGCACTGTATTAACAGACACATAGGAATGTGGCAGGAATCTGTTTCCGGTTTTGATGATTTGTTCATAAAGTGCATAGGTCTTAATTTTTTTGTTGCCGCACTGTTTATTATATATTACTTCTGGGGAACCGCTCAGGAAGGGACATTTCTCTCTATTGTTTCCAAGGTGGTGGTCCTGTTCCTTCTCGGTATTTTGACGGTGCTTGTAATTAAAAGACGCAGTGAAGATAGGAAGACTTCAATCAAACAGGAATTCAAGTCTGTTGATAATACGGGATATGTTAACAATAAAGATGTTAACCTTGCGGGAGTGTACAGTCTTTCCGGAGGTATATTCGGTTTCCTGCTGGTAAGTGTGGGAACCATAACCAGTTTTGTCGCCCACATGAGCAGTCAGTTTGTCAGCGGTTCCATGATATCGGGACATTGGATAAACCTTGATGGAAATATTCTTACCGGAACATTACTTTCACTGACTTTTCTACCACTGCTTTACTTTGTGTACAGACCGGTATTTCACCGGGTGAAGAATATCCGTCTGATAATTACTGGCATTTCCTTTGTTGCCGTTTCTCTGCTGGCCGTATGTATTGAAAATTATCTCAACTGGGTTTATGGTCTGGGGCTTTTTGCCGGTTTATGCGGTCTTCTTGCTCTGAAAAAATTCAGCAGAACCTTTGTCAGTGCATCTGTTGGGGATGTTATAAACAGAGAAGCTGTGCTTGAGGACAATAAATTATTTTTCAGAGGACTCGGGGCTGTATCGGTAATACTTGCTACCTGCTTCTATTATTTTTACGGGAATTATGAGCTGCTGTCGGATCATTTTAAAAATTATCCGTTGGTGGCACCGGCAGTATGGATTATTTATACAGCAGTATTCGGATTCAGTTATTTCAGCAATGTCGTTAAGGATTTGCGTAAGAAAATCACCCCGGTGGTCATTACCGGTTATACTGTCGGGATGACGGTATTCCTGTGGATGGCTGTAACAAACTTTTTCCATACGGAACTGGCGCAGATCTGTGTGCTGTTTCCGCTGGCTCTGGCAGTCTATCTTATTTCCCGCAGATACAGTCTGGGTTTTCTCAATGTCCTGTCCGTTCTGCTGACAGTTACGGCTACCGCTTTTCTTTACCGTAATTACTACAGCGGATGGACTGACAGCATCAGAGCACTTGTCAATACCATGCTGTTTACTGTTGTATTCGGTTCATGGATGCTGACGTACTATGGAAAAGTGCTAAATAATGCTGAATTTATTAACAGATTTTTGATTAATTTCTTAACCTTCATTATGTGGCTTGCCGCGGTTGTGGCAGGGTACTCTGTGCTGCAGAGAGAGACAGAGTCACTTATGGAGTATGTTATTCCGCTAAAACCGGAGGGGCTGCCTCTATACTGGTGGATTCCGGTTGCGGGATACATGACCTTTGCTGTGTTTAAAAAACAGATTCTTCCGGTGGTTCTGGCGGTATTTACCATGTACCTTTTCATCTATAACGGCTGGGATGAATTCTGGAGAAGTATTGCTAATACCGTCAGTTATACCATTCTAGCGGCATCGATTATTCTGCTGGTTAAACCTAAGCATCATAGAGTATACAACTTCCTTCTTCCGTCCCTTCTTATTATCTGGGAATGTCTTTTCAGTCTGTATAACGATAAGGTCTGGGTGCTTGGAAACAACAGTGAAGTATACTGGACGGTGCCGGTAATACTGTACCTTGCTGTGGCTTATGTCAGGAGGGATCTGATACCGGTACTTTCAGCAATCATGATTGTTTTCTATGGCTATCATTCCGATTCTGTTTTTGGAAGCAGTATGTTCCTGGTATTCTCCTATGTGATTACCGCATTCATTATGAATGTCATGCTGGCCGAAAAATACCGGAGGCTCTATGAGATTATTTCTCTCGTACTGCTTTCCGGACTGCTGATATATTACAGTGATGTTAAAACATCAGGCTATGTCTGGATACTGTTTATTCCAGCTCTATGCCATTTCCTGGAGGCTGTGATTACCAGAAGCCGCTTTAATTTATTCAAGGCGGTAGTCCTGACAGCCATGGGAACATCGGTTATCGCTTTCGGTTATAACAAAGCTCTGTCCTATTATCTTATGTTTTTTATTCTGCCGGTTGTGCCGGTATGGCTGTTTGTTAATCAGTTCGTTGAGACTGCCCGGAGCAGAACATGGATTAATCTTGCTGTGGCCGGAACTTCGGTCTATATCCTCCTATACGTATTTTTCTGCTATGTGAATGGAGACATTTCCGACGGCGAGCTTCTTCGCGGTTTCGTTGATGCTCCGGAATATAAGAAAATTTATGCCGGTGGCGTGCTGAATGTTTTATATGAGTATCATTTCTTTTATGTTCCGGTTCTGCTTTTGATTCTGCTCGGTGCAGTGGCGCTTAATATTAAATCATCACGTTTATCAAAGGTGAGTGAGCCTGACTGGTTTTTTGAAAATCCGGGGCAGATATGGCAGATGCCGGTATCCAGACTGAAGTCCGATATGCAGAAATATGCCAGAGTCATGAGTATCTTTACCGGTTCGGTATATGTGAAATTCCTGATAGCGGTGTCTTTCATATTTCTGGCATGCTATCTGGTGCATCTTGTTTATGCTCTGTATCTTACCGGTATCGATATTTCCAAAATTGATATTGTGAATAGTTCCATACACAGCATCAGTACCGGTGAAAGACATATTCATGCAGATACGCCGGCCGTGTCATCGTTATCTCGTGGATTGTTTGGTATCAGTGAAAGTAGTATTAAGATAGTGCTTACGGATTTAAGTGCTCTGACTGCTGTGATACTGGCTTTTATCGGGGGATTTTTTGTGCGCTACGGAAAGAATGATTCCTGTAAGGCGGCAATGCTAGGGGTAACATTCGGCGGTTCTATCGAGGAATTCACAGAAAGAGGAAATCTGATTAATCGTCGGTTGTGGTACATCGCAGAGATTACTGCCATAAGCTATGTGTTTATGCTGACAGTAAGCTCCGACGGTGGCAGTAATGCACTGCACCTTCTGGCTCTGGCCGGTAGTTGTCTCATAAGTGTCCCGCTGATGTTTACCTCCAGGGATAACCTTGGGTGGAAGTCCAACTACTGCATTGCCAAGTATTTTATGTTTATAGGAACCATGTGTATAACACTGGATCTGGGAACGCTTGTACTTACTGTTATGTCCCTTGTTTCCTCCGCTGTTATGCTGGCTGTCGGTTTTGTCTACAGGGTATCATATGTGAGAAGGGCGGGACTTATAATATGCCTGCTCTGCACTACCAAGCTGATTGTTTATGATATTGATTACCATTCAGACATCACCAGGGCCTTATCTGTTCTGTTTGCCGGTATAGTTCTTCTTGTTATCAGCCTTATGTACAATTTTTTCAGCAGATATATTTCCGGTACGGGAAGTAACAGACAGTAGAGCAGCCGGCAGCGTTCCGTCTGCAGGCATATACAATCAGCAGCAGAATCGGCCGTCATGCCGGATATATGTACTTCTGTGTTCCGGCAAAGGACGGCTTTTTGAGGTAATGACTGCTGTTATTGCAAAAAAAAATACCTTATGAAAATCTTTTTGTAGTTAATTTTATGAAAAAGTTTATAATAGGCATGCTTTAACTTTTATTGCGTTATGTGATTAATTTCATAAAGTTAACAAAAAGATAAAGCGTTATAAATAAGAATAGGCTTGTTTACTAAATAGGATGTAAAAAATGTGCGGTATCGTCGGTATTGTAGCCACCACCCCAGTTAATCAGTCTCTTTATGATGCTCTGACTGTTCTTCAGCACAGAGGTCAGGATGCAGCCGGTATTGTTACCAGTTTTGACGGTAACTTCAAGCAGCGGAAAGCTAACGGCCTGGTCCGTGATGTATTCGAAACTAAACATATGTACAGATTAAAGGGCAATATCGGTATCGGACATGTCCGCTATCCTACCGCCGGTTCTTCATCAGCAGCTGAAGCTCAGCCTTTTTATGTAAATAGCCCGTTCGGTATTGCACTTGCTCACAACGGTAATCTGACCAATGTGCAGGAATTAAGAGAAAAATGCAACAAATTCCACCGTCATGTGAATACCACATCCGATTCAGAAGTGCTACTGAATGTTTTTGCCCATGAAATTTCCTTATGCAACTGTGATAACATCACTCCGGATGAAATTTTTGCCGCTGTTCATCGTGTAAATGATCAGGTAAGAGGCGCCTATGGTGTAGTCTCTCTTATTTTAGGTGTAGGCCTGGTGGCATTCAGAGATCCTAACGGTATCCGTCCTCTTGTTTTAGGTGAAAGAAAGGCAGAAAACGGTAAGTCTGAATACATGGTTGCTTCTGAAAGCGTTGCTCTTGATATTCTCGGATTCAAGTTAATTCGTGATGTTGCTCCTGGTGAAGCAATTTTTATTACCGAAAACGGTGAATTATATTCAAAGATCTGTGCTACATCATCTTCATTAAGACCTTGTATTTTTGAATATGTATACTTTGCCCGTCCTGACTCAATTATGAATGGTGTATCAGTGTATGCCGCTAGAGTTCACATGGGGACTATGTTAGGGGAAAAGATTAAGCGTGATTTCCCTGATCTGGACATTGACGTGGTTATCCCTATTCCTGAAACCAGCTGTGATATTGCTGTTGAAATTGCCAAGTGCCTGGGTGTTCCTTATCGTCAGGGGTTTGTGAAGAACCGTTATATCGGCAGAACATTTATTATGCCTGGTCAGAAGCAGAGAAAGAAGAGTGTAAGAAACAAGCTTAATCCTATTCCGGCAGAATTTAAGGACAAGAATGTACTGCTTGTTGATGATTCTATAGTTCGCGGTACTACTTCCGGTCAGATTGTGGACATGGCTCATGAAGCCGGTGCAAAGAAGGTTTATTTCGCATCAGCAGCTCCTGAAATTAGATATCCTAACGTATACGGTATTGATATGCCTTCAAGCAAGGAGCTTATTGCCTACGGCAAGACTGTTGATGAGGTGTGCAGCTTAATCAGAGCTGATGCACTGATTTACCAGTCACTCGATGATTTAAAAGCAGCTGTAAGAATGGAGAATCCTGAACTCAAGGAATTCGAAACTTCAGTATTTAATGGTGAATATATCACCAATGATATTGATCAGAACTACCTTGACTACCTTGACAAGGTTCGTAATGACGATGCCAAGGCTGACAAGGCCTGGAATGATTCTACTGAAAATCTGGAAATCTATAACGAGGCCTGATAAAAACCTCCCGGCCGGTTGTCCTAACGGCACCGGTCGTACTTAAAGTTTTGCTGAATAAAAAAGACCGGTCTGGATTGTAAAAGCCGGTTTTTTTTTGTTTTCGGCTGGGGATATGATCTGTTGTTCTGCGTCCAGACTACTTAGTCTGGCGGATTAGTCTGGCGGACAGTAGCTTTTTTGAGTTTGATGTTCCTGCGGATGCCGGTAGATTCAGGTTTTGGGGCAGAAAGTAAACAATAAAAAAGCCGTGGATTTCACGGCTCTGGCTAAATAAAAACAGGAGAATTTAAAACATTACTTCTTTTTCTTAAAGAGAGTCAGAACCTGTTCCTTGGACATTGGAGCACCATAAAGTGCTTCGCCGTCAACAATGAATGCCGGAGTACCATTAACTTTAAGAGCTTCGGCTTCCTTTCTTACAGCGCTGATAACTTCATCAACCTCAGGCTTCTTGGCTACCTCGTTAACCTTTTCCCAGTCAAGACCGATTGATTCGACAACGGACTTGATTTCACTTTCGTCATTCAGTCTTGAGGATCTGGTCATCATTTTGTTGTTGTATTCAACATACTTGTTACGATCAATATTGTAGATGGCAATACCGATTTTGGCAGCAGTGTAGGAAATCTTGGAAAGAATAGGAAGTTCCATGTAAATGTATCTGGTATCCTTATGTTCCTTCAGAAGATCGATAAGCAGAGGCTTGGCTTTCTTACAGTAACCGCAGTTATAGTCAAAGAATTCAATGATTACATGGTCAGCCTTAGCAGGGCCTGACTGAGGAAACATCTTGTTTGCAGAAATGGAGGCGATGTGCTGCTGCTTTTCCATATCTTCGATTTCTTTCTGGCGTGCCATGACTTTGGCTGAAGCTTCGATTAAAACGTCAGGATTGTTTATGATGTAATCATGAATGATTTTTTCAATTTCTGTCTGGGTATATTCAGCCTGTGCCGGGGCTGATAAAACTGCTAATGAGGCTAGAGAAGCTAAAATTAAAGAGTTACGAATTTTCATAAAATATACCAAGTCCTAAAAATATTATGAATTAACAGCCTCCGGTTTAATCCGGTTTTATATATCCGGCTGTTACAGATGCTCTTATGTACCGTTTTCTAAGGAGGCAGATGCCTGATGCTGTCGGCATTTTAAATACTTTTTATGTTTTTCAGCTGACTGCACGTGTTTTGAGCACCGTCAATGGATTATAACAGAAATTGCCGAGATGAGAGATGCTTTATTACTTTTGTCTTCTTTTTTTGTGTATGCGCACGGTTTTACCGGAAAAAGGCGGATGAGGGACGGAACAGCGGAAAAAGAAGCACTGCCGGAGGCGATAGAAAAAGGTGTTTTTTGGCAAAAAGAACTGTATGGCAGATCTCAGGTTTTTACCATGTCTGAATGCAGGTAATCTGATAAAATGCTACTCTTTTTACATGTTTTAGGTGATTTTTGTGTTTAACATCCAATTTTTATTGTAAAATATGAAAATTCTCAGGGCGGGGTGAAAGTCCCCACCGGTGGTGACAGCCCACGAGCCTTCCGAGGTAAGATCCGGGTGTAATTCCCGAGCCGACGGTAAAAGTCCGGATAGGAGAGAGTATAGTATCAGAATAATCCGTATTATTCGTATTAAAGAGCCGCCTTAAGGTTCTTTATTCTACTAGCAGCCAGCCCTGACTTACCATAAATATATTCGGAGAGTCAGATTGTGAGTCAATTTAATTTATTAAATCTTTTTGCAGATAATCCTTGTGAACGTGTAGAACTGGCTTTACAGGCAATGCGTGACGGAAAGGGTGTTTTAGTTGTTGATGATGAAAACCGTGAAAATGAAGGTGACATTATTTTTGCTGCTGAGAAGATGACTGAGGCGCAGATGGCCATGATGATCCGCTACTGCTCTGGTATTGTCTGTCTGTGTATGCCTGAAGAAAAGATGAAACAGCTGGAATTGCCACAGATGGTTGCTGATAACACCAGTTCATACGGTACCGCCTTTACCATAACCATTGAAGCCGCCGAGGGTGTTACCACCGGTGTAAGCGCTCATGACCGTTTAACCACGATCAAAGCAGCTATCAATCCTGATGCTAAGCCTTCAGATCTGCGTCATCCTGGACATGTATTCCCTCTGACTGCACGAACCGGCGGTGTTCTAGTAAGAGACGGACACACTGAAGCTTCAGTTGATCTGGCAAGAATGGCCGGATTGAATCCAAGCGGTGTTCTTTGTGAACTTACCAATGATGACGGTTCCATGGCACGTCTTCCGCAGGTGGTAGCCTTCGGTCTGCAGCATGGCATGACTGTTGTAAGTATTTTAGATATTATTGAATACAGAAAAGCACACCAGATCTGATAATTCAAAAATACAATAATTCATCCGGCATGTAATAACAGCCGGAAAGTTCCTGTAAGAGGCACGGTTTCAGAAGTATGAGGCTGTGCTTTTTTCTTTGGTGCTGAGGTTTGGCGGTAAAGATGGAGGATGATGCGCTAAAGAAGGTGTTAAGGATGCATCAGGTTATTTATTCAGAAAAAAAGAAATGCCGGTATCAGGTATACCGGCATGGTAACAATCAAAAATATTTATACGGCATGATTAAATCCGTTCCAGAACTAATACAGCCGTTCTGCATGTCAGTGTTTAATCAGCTGGGCAATACCTTCACTGATTCTGCCGAGAATTTCTTCGGAAGCCTGACGCTTGTTCATGTTGAGCTGCTGTCCTGAGGCCTGAACAGAGGTTGTGTACTTGTTAAAGGTCCCCTCGCTGTTTTTCTGATGCACTTCAATATCAGTATTAATGTAAAGAGTGTTAATTGAAAGACTGTCATCAATAGCATAGCCGATACCGGCACCGACCAGACCAAGAATCAGTGGCAGGGCATCAGAGGCATGGGTATGATGATGGTGATGATAGTATCTGGAACCATGTCTTGATGAGGCTATCACACTGCCGGCAATGGCACCGGTGGCGGCTCCGGCAATCACGCCGGTTGTGGAATGACTGCTACGGTTGTCGGTAGCTGAGATTGTTGCATAGACGACAATATCGGCTTCGCGGGGATCATGGGTGATATATACGTTAGGATACTGCATAAGTCTTTCAGTCATCTGACGGTTGAATATCTGATCCAGTCCTGTACCTGATAAATCTCTCAGACTGAAGTATACAGCTTCCGGATAGCGGACACCTGGTTCAAGCTGAAAGGTTGAAGAGTAGTTTATGCGAACGTTCAAATCGCGGTACTGTGAAACATGCTGACCGGAATTGGTACATCCAGTGGTCAATGATGCGGAGCTAAAAGCCATCATTGAACAGATAACAAGGTTTTTGAGTAATTTATTCATGTTGCCTCCCCGGATTAAAAGTGTTTGTGCCGTTGTCAGAGTTCTTTTCTTTTGGTGACTGTCTGCTGTTTTATCCGGTTCACTGTCCTTTCAAAATACGTAGACAGTGATGGCAGAACAGACGGCGCAGCTTTTATATTATTGTTTTTTGTTTTTTGATGGCAGGTACGGGGAAAACAGGATCTCATTCCGGAGCGGACTGTGTACATGCAAATGACTGCCGTAGGAAGAGGAACCTGAAATATGATGGGGAATAATCCACACTGTAACCGCCTTTCACTATAATTATGATATATATATTCAGTAATAGTTCGATAGTCTGCAAAAAAAAATATAAAACTGCGATAAATCTAGCAATGTTTATTAGTTAAGGCGGCGGTTTTAGTACTGACTGGCTGAGACGGTGTTTTTTTTAAGATTTTTCGGGTTAAGTAAGATAGGGATAAATCAGGATGATATCAGGGGGAAAACTGCGGTCATGTGACGCGTTTTTCTCCTCTAGTAAATCTAGTAAATCAGACGCCGCGCATTTCAGGATTCCAGATATATTTATGCAGCTGGAGCTGTACCCTGATTTTTTCAGTAGATATCTCTTTGGACCAGGCAAGCAGCTTTTCCACTATTTCCATAGGCTCAACCCTGCCGAATACAGCAGAAAGGTAGATGTAGCTTTCTGAATGCCGCTCGCGGATAATTTCGAGTGATCTGGTAAAATCCTCTGTTGACCCGATAACCAGTTTCAGTACATCCTGCGGCCGCAGAAGATCAATATTCGGGAGGTGCATTCTTTTTTCCTCACCGCTTGCCGGGAGCTTATAGTCACAGCAGAAAATCAGACTGCCTGAAAAAGGAAGGTCAAGGTACGGCTTAAGGTCGATGGAGCCGTTGGTCTCTATATTGATAAGGTATCCTTCATCAGAGAGCAGTTTTAAAAGATCGGCGGCATTTCTCCGGAAAAACGGCTCGCCGCCGGTGAGAGTAATGTTACGGATGTTCTTTCCGACGCTTTTAACCCGGTCAATAATTTCCGCAGCGGTCATAATCACGGCGCTGTCGCTTTTCCATGCATAGGAGGTGTCGCAGTAGGAGCAGCGGAGATTACAGTTACAGAGACGAATGAAAACGGCAAGTTCCCCCGACAGGGTTCCTTCACCGTTGATGGAGGTGAATATCTCGGATACGGGAAAGCGGGATTCGGCCGGATTTGCTGATAAGGTAATGTTTAAAGCATTCTCTGTCATTTGTTTTTTGAAGATCTTATGGCTGTGTAAGAATTCCGGAGATAAACAGATAAACGAAGCCCCGTTACCTCTGCGGGTAACAGGAAAACGGAATTCTACTCTGCTGTGTCATCCTTTTCATAGGACGCACTGTTCTGCGGGCTTTCTTCAACATCAACCCGGTAGCAGTAAGGCTGGAGCTGTTCGCATACCCAGAAGGCAATGTTTTCAGCGGTAGGATTGACATCAATAACATCGTTGATTACCTTGTGATCAAGAGCATCCTTGATCTTTTTCTTGATGAGACTGAAGTCCATAACCATGCCGTTTTTGTCCAGGGTGCGGCTCTTAAGGTAAACATCAATTATCCAGTTGTGACCATGAAGATTGGTGCACTTGCTTTCATAGTCGAGTTTTAAATAATGAGCGGCGCTGATAACAATTCTTTTTTTTACTTTGTACATTGAATATACCAAATTCTCGATAAAACATCGGGTTCGCCGGCATCTGTATGTCACCGGGATCCCCGCAGAGTCTTTTTTATTAACAACGTATATTTTAAATTTTAAAAATCCAAAACTTAAATTCTGCTGAATATAATCTTATGAACCTAAGCTAAAGAGAGATTTAATTCTGTTTTGTAAACTGCATTCCTGTACGTAGCAACTGTATCTGGTACCTACGTTCTGAAGTACACCGGATAACGGAAGTAGAGCTTCATATTGAGAATCCGAAACAGTGACAGAACCTTCTTACTTCATGAGCGGGTCTATGGCGTTATTAAGCTTAAAGGCATTGAAGCGGTCAATACAGGTGCCGCATGTACCGCACGGCTTTTCCCCGCCCTCATAGCAGCTCCATGTGAGCTCATAAGGGACCTTCATGGCAAGTCCCTGTCTGACGATATCCGCCTTGTTGCTGTTAATAAAAGGAGCTACCAGTTTGATTTCATGGCCGGTGCCTTCATAAATAGCCTTTCCCATATAATCCACAAACTCCGGAGTGCAGTCTGGATAGGCTCTTCCCGCAGCATCATCTTTATGGGCTCCGTACCAGATTTCGTCTGAACCGTTGCTCTGGGCTACGGCTGCTGCTGCCGAAAGCATCAGTCCGTTGCGGAACGGTACATAGGTATTAACAGTTCCGGTACCGCCTAAATCCTTTAACTGTTCAGCGTAGCTGCGATGTTCAATCTCTTCTGAAGAATGATTCAGCAGGGAACAGTTGGAACCGGCAAAAACAGGTGAAAGATCAAGAATCGTAAGTTTAACTCCGTAATAGTCCGCAACGGCCTGTGCTGAACGCACTTCACGATCATGCTTCTGACCGTAGTGAATGCTTAGAGCTTCAACATTTTCAGAACCATATTTACTTACGACCAGGGCTAGACAGGTAGAACTGTCCAGTCCTCCACTTAATAATACGGTAATTTTCATGATATGTCCCAATTACAAAAAACCTGCCGCTGTCACCTGAGGTCTGCCAATAATAAATAACTGTGACTATTGTAACATAAGAGACAAAATCTGACATGAATAACTGACATTGCCGGAGCATTTTTCTGAAAATTCACAGGGGCTTTTACGGGACGTTTTTTTTTAGACAGGAAGAGCTTGCCTGAAAAAGGCTGCAGATACCTTCTGCCGGACTGCTCATTCTGCAGTTTATTCCGGATGAGATTTCCCGGAAAAACATTATTTCCAGTTAAGAAAAGCGCCGGTACCTTCTGTCCTGAGGAAAGAACAGGCAAAATTGGACAAAATGTTATTTCATGTCAAAAATTGCCGATGACCATAATGCAGTCCCGGAGGAATTAGGCTAATATTTTTACGTGCCATATTACGGCAGAAACCGGCATCCCGGTTTTTCTTAACATCCCGGCGGAATATTGTGACAGGACATAAGGCATGAAAGTTTTACAAATTGTCGGCGTCCGGAAATCCGGAAAAACCACGACTGTCGAAAATCTGGTTAAAGAACTGAAGCACCGGGGGTACCGTGTGGGTACATTGAAATGTATCAACTGCCCGCTGTTTTCCCTTGATTCTGATAAGAAAACAAATACGGCACGACATGCCGCTGCAGGTGCAGATGTGGTGGTGGCATTCGGCAGAAGGGAGGTGGATTTTATTTACCCGGAGCCTATGGATATCAGCCGGACTCTGGCTCTTTTAGAGCCTGCCGGACTTGATTTCTGTATTGTGGAAGGAGGATATGAATTCGATCTGCCCCGTGTTGTCTGTTTAGGAGAACCGGTGGAACTCGCGGAACGCCTTACTGAAAAAACCTTTGCCGTTGCCGGGGTTGCGGCGGATTCTGTTTCAGGGACTTCAGCACTCCCACGGTTCAACGCGCTTGATGATGAGAGTATCGGGGAGCTTGCAGGTTTTATTGAAAAAAATGTACCTCAGCTCACTCTTCCCGTAAAGCATCTGGAAAGACCTGCATCGTGCCGCGGATTCTGTAAAGGATGCTCCGGTCATCACAGTAAGAGTCAGGATGCATAAAAACACAAATAAAGAAATAATCAGTATTAAAACGGAATAAGTATCAGTAGAAAAATAACGGAATAAAATGAGTAACGAAGCTGGAATAATCCGCAACATCTGCATCAGTCTCACAAAGGGAACAGCAAAGAGTGAAGTGCCAGAGGCCAGGCTGATTGCCGACTGGGGGATTGAACATGATGCCCATGCAGGAAAATGGCACCGGCAGATAAGTCTGCTGCCACAGGATAAAATCGCCGGATTCAATGCCAGAGGAGCCGGTGTCATTCCCGGTGATTTCGGTGAGAATCTGATTGTTGAAGGTATCGATTTTACGGCAATATCACCAGGCGTGAGGCTTGTCTCGGGGGACTGTGTACTGGAGATTACCCAGATTGGGAAAAAGTGCCACAGTCACTGCGCCATATTTAAGAAAATGGGTGAATGCATCATGCCCCGGAACGGAATTTTTGC
The DNA here is from genome assembly GCA_900315145.1 of uncultured Pseudomonadota bacterium. GTDB lineage: Bacteria > Pseudomonadota > Gammaproteobacteria > Enterobacterales > Succinivibrionaceae > Ruminobacter. The sequence continues at coordinate 21,191 of OMYE01000034.1, forward strand.
GAAGGTGATAAAAGGCGGGATTATCAGAAAAGGGGACAGGGTTACGGTTATGGAGAAAAAAGAGCATACCGGTTACACCGCTGCTGTGATTACCATGAGTGATAAGGGCGCAGCAGGACAGCGTGAGGATGAAAGTGGCAGATTTCTTAGGGAGAGGCTCACTGCAGAAAAATATGATGTTATAGAATATCTTCTTCTTCCCGATGATGAGGAGATGCTGAAGCGTGAGCTTATACGTCTTGCTGATGAACGGCAGGTAAATCTCATTATTACCACCGGAGGAACAGGTTTTTCACAGCGTGATATCACGCCAGAGGCTACTCTCGCAGTGGCCACCCGCAACGCCCCCGGAATTGCTGAGGCCATCCGAGCCGAATCACTCAGAATAACCAGAAGAGCCATGCTTTCGAGAGCAGCGTCGGTGATCAGAAACGAAACCCTGATAGTGAATCTTCCCGGGAGCAGAAAGGCCGTGGAGGAATGCCTTGATGTCTGCCTTGCCGAGCTAGGACACGGTCTCGGTATTCTTCTAGGGCGTGACGGGGAATGCGGAAGGGAATGAGTTAAGCGGAAGCTTTTTTGATTTACAGATAATCTGTAAGGTCTGTTCTGAGTGAAAGAATATTATTGAGAAGAATAAGATAACGATTATTAAGAGAAAAAATGATTATGAAGAATTTAAAAAAAGCCTCAGGCATTTTTTCAGTACTGGGATTATCTCTGATTCTTTTTTCCGGATGCGGTGATGAGTCAGCTGTTGCAGGCAGTCAGGAAAAATCTCAAAAAACCAGAATTACCTTTTTTGCCGCCGCCTCCATGACGGAAACACTTTCCTCCGTTGCTGAAAAATATCAGAAAGAGCATCCTGATGTAGATATTGTCTTCAGTTTTGATTCTTCAGGAACTCTGAAAACCCAGATTGTAGAAGGTGCCTACTGCGATATATTTATGTCGGCATCGACAAAACAGATGAATGAACTTGACAAAAATTCCGGCAAGGCAGCCCCCGGAGCCGATTATGTACTGAGTGACACCCGCGTGAATCTATTAGAAAACAAGGTGGTGCTTGCAGTTCCTGACGGCAACCCGAAGAATATCGGCAGCTTTGCTGAACTGGTAAATTCTCTTAACGGGGGCAGGGTGCTTCTTGCCATAGGTAACAGCGATGTACCGGTGGGACAGTATACCCAGAAGCTTTTTGCCTATTACGGTCTTAATATGGATGATTTATACCGGAGCAAAACCCTTACCGTCGGCAATAATGTCAAGGAGATAACCACTCAGGTGAAGGAGGGGGTGGCTGATGCCGGTATCATTTATTCCACTGATGCCTATTCCGCCGGTCTTACCTTCGTGGATACTGCAAATACCGAGATGGTCGGAAAGGTTGTATATCCGGTGGCTGTACTTAAGCAGTCAAAGCATCAGAAAGAGGCCAGGGACATTGTGAATTATCTTAAAAATGATGAATCACGTAGAATTTTTGAAAGTGTGGGCTTTACCGTCCTGAACCTGGACTCTCCCAGTGAGTAAAAATCGCAGCAGACAGCAGTGATCACGGTGAAAGTATGGATTTATACCCGTTATATAACTCTGTAAGAATAGCACTGATTTCAACGGTAATCATTTTTTTTATCGGTACGGCATCTGCTTATTACATCTCCAGACTGCCGCGTGCGGTTAAAGGAGTACTGGACGTGCTCCTTACCATCCCCCTGGTGCTGCCTCCTACGGTGATCGGTTATCTGCTGCTGCGGATTCTCGGTCCACACCGTCTGGTGGGAGGTTTCTTTCTGGAGTGGTTCGACCTGCGGCTTACCATGAACTGGTGGTCAACGGTTTTTGCCACCACCGTTGTAAGCTTTCCTTTGATGTATCGTACCTGTCGCGGTGTTTTTGAGTCCTTTGACGTGAATATCACTCAGGCGGCTCAGACTCTGGGGCTTAGCAATACCTATATTTTCTGGCGTCTGATGCTGCCGGTATGCAAATCCGGTATTATTGCCGGTCTGGTGCTTTCTTTTACCAGAGCTCTCGGCGAGTACGGAGCCACCAGCATGGTGTCAGGCTATATTCCTCATGAGACAGCCACTATATCCACCACAGTCTATCAGCTGTGGCGCACGGAAAACGATGATCTGGCTGTGAGATGGGTTCTTATTAATCTCCTGATTTCGTTTGTGGTGCTGTTTTTTATGAATATGCTGGAAAACCGCAGGAAAAGAATTTAAATGTCTCTTACCGTTGATATTGAAAAAAATCTGGATAATTTCTGTCTCCGGGTGGCTTTTAATGCCGGTGAAGGTATTACCTCACTGCTCGGCGCCTCCGGATGCGGCAAATCCATGACTTTGAAATGCATAGCCGGAGTGGCTACCCCGGACAGAGGCCGCATTGTTCTCAATGACCGGGTTCTTTTTGATTCGGAGAAAAGAATCAACCTGCCGCCGCAGAAGCGGAAGGTGGGGTATCTTTTTCAGAACTACGCGCTGTTCCCGAACATGACGGTTTATGAAAATATTCTCTGCTCGGTTAGAAATGCCGAATCATCAGCCGCAAGGAGGGAAATTACAGAGAATGTCATAAAGAGACTGCATCTTACATCCGTGTGTAATCAGCCGGCAACGTCCGTTTCCGGCGGGGAGATGCAGCGTACTGCTCTTGCCAGAATTCTTGTGAATAATGCGGAAATAATTATGCTCGATGAACCCTTTTCCGCTCTTGATGAGCATCTGCGCTTTGCCGTGGAGAATGAAGTGGCGGAGCTTATGCGGGGGTATGGAAGAACGGTACTGCTGGTCTCCCACAACCGGGATGAGGTGTACAGACTGAGCTCCCGGGTTGTTGTTATGCATAAAGGCATGAAGGAGACCGAGGGTGAGGTCGGTGAGGTGTTTAAAAATCCCCGTACCGTAAATGCCGCCCGTCTTACCGGAGTTAAAAATATTGTTCCGGCCTCTCTTGATACAGGGGGTGTGCTGCATGTGCCGGGCTGGGGAATTAGCGTGACTGCCGGGAATCACCTCTGTAGCGGGCAGGTTATCATGGCCGGGCTCAGAATGAATGATATTAAAACAGGTCAAAACACCGCCGTTCAGGGACGCTTTTATGATTTTATTATCTCTGGAGTAACGGAGAATCTTTTTAATTATATCGTGGAGCTTTACCGGAAGGATCTCCCGGACGGACTGCCTCTTTTCTGGCAGGTATCAAAGGATATGTGGCACAGTGATGAGAGAAAGGAGATTAGTCTTTTTATTCCTGACACGGCCGTAATGCCTTTATGTGAATGATTGTGAGGATTTATTTATGCGAGTGCTGAAAAAAACAAATTTCAGAGAAGCGCGGGACGCACTTCTCGCAGAGACCGGGATCACCGGTGTGGAAAAGGTTGACATCTCCGAGGTTTTCGGGAGAGTTCTCAGCACCGACATAAGGGCGGCTATGATGATTCCTCATTACGACAGGTCTCCGTTCGACGGCTATGCCCTCAGAAGTGCGGATGTGGCGAATGCTTCGGAGGAGCATCCGGTCACCCTCAGAGTGCTTTATGAGATTAAGGCCGGTGATGAAGCCGGAGCTCCGGTTGGTGCCGGCGAGGCTGTAAAAATTCTTACCGGTGCCCCGATTCCTGCCGGTGCCGACTGCGTACAGAAATACGAGGATACGGTTTTTGATGCCAGGTCAGTGACTCTTAAAGCTCCTTTAAGAAGCGGTCAGAACATTGTGCGTGCTGGTGAGGATGTAAAAGCAGGCAGGCTTCTTGCAGGCAGGGGCACTATTGCCGATGTGGCGGTTACAGGGATGCTGGCCTCACAGGGAATGAAGACTGTTGACGTCTATAAAAAGCTTCGTTTGGCTGTTATCAGTACCGGAAATGAGCTTACTGAAGTTGGGGATCATTTGTCAGGCAGCAGTATATACAATACCAACAGATATATGCTGACTGCTGAGCTTCAAAGATGCGGCTTCGAAGCTTTCTATGCCGGACTTGCCGGGGATGATGCTGAGGAAACATGTGAGCTTATCGCCGGATGTCTGGATAATTATGACGGGGTGATTATCACCGGCGGGGTTTCCGCCGGGGATTACGATGTGGTACCTGAGGCCATGGAAAAGGCGGGAGTATCCATCAGGTGTCACGGGGTGAAGATGAAACCCGGAATGGCCTGTGCGTACGGCTTCAAGAATGGAAAACCATGTATTGCCCTGTCCGGAAATCCGGCTTCAGCCATGACCAATTTCTACTGTATTGCCGGACCTCTTTTAAGAAAGTACGCCGGTGAGGAGAATTACCTTCCGGAAATCATCAGGGTGAAAATGACCGGGGATTTTGCTAAAGGAGCCAAAGGTGAACGGCTTATAAGAGGCAGGATGGTTATTGCCGACGGTGTGGTTACCATGGAACCTCCTGCTGATCAGGGAAATGCGGTTATCAGCAGTATGGCCGGAGCCAATCTTATGGTTATTGTTCCTCCTGAACATGGTCCGGTTCATGCCGGGGATGTGCTGGACGGTTTTATGATATAGTTTAGTTTTTTCTCGGAGTTTAAATGAAAAAAGTAGCAGTAGAGCAGGCTGTCGGCATGAAGCTGTGTCACGATATCACGGAAATGCGTGACGGCTTTAAGGGCGTGGCCTTTAAAAGAAACACGGTAATCCGGGAAGAGGATGTGGAGCATCTTTTGAATATCGGGAAACGGCATGTTTTTGTCTGGGATGAGACACTCAACGAACTGCATGAGGATGACTGCGCCCAGAGACTTGCAGCTATAAGTGCCACTCCCGGAGCCGTTTTTTCCGGGCCGGCGGAAGGAAAAATGCTGATGACTGCCGAAAATGAAGGTCTCTTTACCGTGGACGAGGATCTCCTTAACCGGATAAATCATATCGGTGACATTACCATTACCTCCATTCCCAATCATTATCCCGTAAAGCCCGGCATGAAGCTCGCCTCTATGAGAATCGTGCCGCTTACCACTGAGGAGGATAAAATAGTGAGAGCCGAGGAACTTGCAAAGGGACGCCGGCTTTTCAATATTCTGCCCTACAGAAAAATGAAAACCGGCATTATTGTTACCGGCTCAGAGGTTTATCACGGGAGAATCAAAGATAAGTTTGAACCTGTTCTCCGGAGTAAGCTTGCCTCATTTCCGGCGGAAATTCTTGGAGTTACCCTCTGTGATGATGATTTGGGAATGATCACGGGGGCTGCCGGCGATTTCCTTAAAAAAGGTGCGGATCTGATAATTTTTACCGGGGGAATGTCGGTGGATCCCGATGATTTGACTCCGGGAGCCATCAAAAGCCTCGGTGCTGAAATTATCTCCTACGGTATGCCGGCTCAGCCTGGTAACATGACTCTTGTGGCCTATCTTGGAGGTGTTACACTTCTTGGAGTTCCCGGAGCGGCCATAGCTCTTCCCGTTACCATGCTGGACGTGCTGCTGCCGCAGATTTTTACCGGTGTAAAGTTCACCAGAGAGGATATTCTTAATCTGGGGGCTGGCGGTCTCTGTCAGGGCTGCAGTAAATGTCATTTTCCAAACTGCACTTTCGGAAGGTACTAGCCGGTGGAAGATCTATATTCCCGTAAGATTGATTATCTGCGCCTGTCGCTTACTCCAAGGTGCAATTTTAAGTGTTTTTACTGCGACAGTGGCAGCTGTGAACCATTGATGAGGAATGAGCTTTCTCTAAAGGAGGCTGAGGTAATAGTAGGAGCTGCTGCGGAGATCGGCTGTACCAAGGTCCGGCTTACCGGCGGTGAGCCGCTTATACGCCGGGATATTATGGAGGTGTGCCGTATGGTGAAAAGTGTCCCGCATATCAAAACTCTGGGCATTACCACTAACGGTTTTTATCTGGCATCTGCAGTAGAAGAACTCAAAGCATCAGGGGTGGATCTGGTTAATATAAGTCTGGATACCGTTGACCCTGATGTCTTCCGCAGGGTTACCGGAAGAGATGCTCTGGATAAAGTGCTCTCTGGAATAGCACGGGCAGTGCAGACAGGATTTTCCGCAGTGAAAATCAATGCCGTTCTTCTTCGCGGGATTAATGATGACGGAAAGGCGGTTGCCGGACTGGCTGCTCTTACTGAAAGGTACCCGGTGGATTTACGATTTATTGAACTGATGCCGGCTGCGGTGACCGGAAAGGACTATCTGAGAAGCTTTGTATCACGGAGTGCTGTATTTGAGGCGCTTCCGCATCTTGAGAAGAATGGTGCAGGTTGTGATGGTGAAGGTGTAGCAGAAATGTACCGTCTTCCCGGGGCTCCGGGACGCATCGGGGTGATCTCCCCGATGTCATCATGCTTCTGTCACCGTTGCTCCCGTATCCGGGTGCTTTCTGACGGCAGTGTCCGGCCATGTCTTTTAAAAAATAACGAATACAGTGTCAAGGGACTCTCCTTTGAGGATACGGTCAGAGTTTTAAAAGAGGCGATAAGGCATAAACCGCAGGATTATAAGGATGGTTCCGGCGCTACCGGAAATGCCGGCAGAATGAAAAGAATTGGAGGTTGATTCCGTCATGGGGGATTTTACACATTTTGATGAAAATGGCAGATGCCGGATGGTTGATGTATCTGAGAAAAATGATACATCAAGAATCGCTGTGGCTGAGGGCTATATTTACGTAAATCCGGAAACATTTGCTCTTATAGTAAGCGGCGGTATAAAAAAAGGTGATGTACTCACGGTGGCACAGATTGCCGGTATTATGGGGGCAAAACGTACATCTGAACTCATTCCTATGTGTCATCCGCTGATGCTTAGCGGTGTTAATGTCGGGCTTTACCCGGTTGAGGAACGTTCTGCAGTGAGAATTCAGGCTACCGTGAAAAACCGCGGAGCCACCGGAGTGGAGATGGAGGCTCTTACCGCTGTATCGGTGGCGGCGCTCACGGTATATGATATGTGTAAGGCTGTACAGAAGGATATGCGTATCGGCGACATTAGACTTCTGCACAAGGAGGGCGGAGTCCACGGGGTGTTTCATGCTGATTAGCCGGATAGGGGTTGCCGTGATGACCGGCGGTCAGTCGTCACGCATGGGGACGGACAAGGCCGGACTTATGTTTAATGCTCGCGAAACCTTTTTACAGAAGATATGCGGCAGAATGAGCTTTTTTCCGGAACGATATCTTTCGGTAAATGCTGAGCGGAGTTATGAGGTTCAGGACTTTGTTCCGGTTGTTGACGAGATTTCCGGAGCGGGGCCTGCCGGGGGGATTCTCTCTGTTCTCCGGCGAAGTGAAGCGGAGGCCGTGTTGTTTCTTGCATGCGACATGCCGTGCTTTACCAGGGATGAAGCATACAGATTGATTTCCATATATAGCGGAGAGGATGTGCTTATTCCAGCTGTTTCCGGCAGGTGGCAGCCGCTTGCATCTCTATATTCTAAAAGGGTGCTTCCTTTTTTTGAGGAGAGTATTAATTCAGGGGAGTTCAGGCTCCGTGACATCATCAGGAAAACAGCATACAGGGAAGTACCTGTTCCATGGGAATATACATTTAATTATCTTAATGTAAACACTCCGGAGGAATACCGGAGTTTAATAAACAATCCTCATAACCGGCAGTGACGGCTGTTTTTTTGGGATTATGGAGAATACTGCAGAATATGAGAATAAAACTTTGAATACTGATTCCATAGTATGATGTTCATTTAAAAGACTGTATTATTGTCCGTTCCTGATATTATCACGCATAAAATATAATTATTTCCAAAAAACAGTGATACATGTTGAATTTATCGGATGCAGGAACCTGTTTTGCCTCTTTTTTTAACTGTATCAAACAGTGATAATTCAATTGCTACATATTGACAGTTTTATAAAAAACACATGTTAAAATTTTTGATTAAATGTAAGCTAAGGTAGTTTTTTACTGAGTTGCTTTTTGAACAATAGAATGCCGGCTGAAAAGGCCGTCATAATATGTGAACGGTTAAAACAGTATTCCGGCACTAACCTTGATTGTTTAATGACTGACAATAATCCGGATAACCCGTAAACAGAAAATAAATAATAATTACAAACGGCGTGTGGAGCATTAAATGTATAAAAAACAGGAACTGAAGAATACTCAGAGAAGCAGGATTCTCAACAGTTTTTTGAGAACTTTTCAAAAAAGAGTTTTGGCAAATCCTCCCGGGGTATGCTGTATATCAACACATATTGCATATTTGCGTACCGCCCGCAGCCAGACCTGCGGCAAGTGTGTTCCCTGTGCCAAAGGTCTGGAACAGCTTGAACGGATGATGCAGAAGATTCTTGACGGCGGTGCTGACATGGATCTTTATGTAAACATGCTGTGGCTGGCTCAGAACATTAAAGAAACTGCTGACTGTGCCATCGGCTATGAAGCTGCCTATATGGTGCTTTCAAATATCAAGAATTTCAAGGATGAGTATCTCTACCATATAGAAAATCATAAATGTCAGTCCAACGTATCGGTAAAAGTGCCGTGCATGTACAACTGTCCTGCCAATGTAAACATTCCAGGATATATTTCACTTATAGGGGCGGAGCGCTATGCTGACGCCATCAATCTTATCCGTGAGGACAATCCGTTTCCGACAGCCTGCGCCTACGTTTGTGAACGCCCTTGTGAGATGCAGTGCCGCCGGTCTTTAATTGATTCTGCTATCAATATCCGCGGTCTGAAAAAATTTGCCGTGGACGAGGTTCCTGTGGATACTATCTCCACACCTCCGAGAAATGTGCCGACAGGAAAAAGAATTGCAGTGGTTGGCGGCGGTCCGTCAGGTCTCACCTGTGCCTATTTTCTGGCCAGAATGGGCCACTCGGTGGTGATATATGAGGCTAAGGAAAAGCTTGGGGGGATGCTGCGATACGGTATTCCGAACTACCGTCTGCCTAAAGATCGTCTTGATGAGGATATCAGAGCACTCCTTGCTGTCGGCGGTATAGAGGTGCGTCTCAATGCTCCTGTGGGCACGGAAATAACCACAGAATCTCTGGAAAAGGAATATGATGCCGTCTACCTCTCCATCGGGGCACAGAAGGGCAGGGTTATACCGATAAAGAACTACGACAATCCGAATGTGGCATCCGCTGTGGAAATGCTGGATCATATCGGACACGGAGATCTTCCTGATTTTACCGGTAAGGACGTTGTGGTCATCGGCGGAGGTAATGTGGCCATGGACTGTGCCCGTTCAGCCATCCGCTGCGGGGCTGCTTCGGTTACGCTGGCTGTTCGTGAAAGACAGGTGGATATGACCGCTCTGCCTTCGGAAATCCAAGGGGCAATAGAGGAAGGTGTGGAACTTATGACCATGTACTCCCCTGTGGAAATCAAGGTTGATGAAAACGGCAATGTAAAGGGACTTATTACTCAACCTCAGATTACCAGTCATTATGATGAACGAACCGGTATGCCTTCGGTTCGTGATGCTGATAAGGAACCTTATGAGATTCCGTGTGACATCATTTTTATGGCCATAGGTCAGGCAGTAGTCACAGATCAATTTACGGGGTTTGAGGTAAGTCCTAGAGGAACCTTTATTACTGATAACACTACGGCCATGAAGGATCATCCTGGTGTCTTTGCCGGCGGTGACTGTGTGAGCGGTCCGGCAACCGCCATCATGGCTATAGGAGCCGGCAAGGTGGCTGCCATGAATATTGATGAATATCTAGGCTTCCATCATGCCTACATGCAGAATTTCGATATTCCGCATGTAAAGAGTAATATGCGCCATCACTTCGGCAGGGTTAATCTTACGGAAAAATCAGCCAGAGAACGAAAAAAGAGCTTCTGTCCTGTGGAAAACAGCATGTCTCATGAAGAGGCTATGCAGGAATGCAGTAAGTGTCTGAGATGTGATGTCTTCGGTAGCGGAACCATGAAGGGAGGGCTTTTATAATGGCTGAGAAGGTTAATATTGTTATAAACGGCCGCAGCTATGAGGCCATGGACAGTCAGACAATACTTGAGGTCGCAAGGGAAAACAGTATTTATATACCTACTCTATGTTATCTTAAGGAAGTGAACGAGATTGGCGCCTGCAGAATGTGCGTGGTGGAGATTGAGGGGCATTCCCATCTCTTCCCTTCATGCAATACCAAAGTCTGGGACGGCATGGTGGTAAAAACCGATTCCGAAAAGGTGAAGCTTTCCCGTCAGTTTGTTCTGCAGCTTATGCTGGCGCACCATACAGTCCGTTGCCTTAGCTGCTGTAAGAGCGGTGACTGTGAGCTGCAGAAGCTGGCTACGGAACTGGAACTGCCTACAACGGAGAATCCGTATTCAAGTGATGATGCCAAACTTCCGGCGAAAACGGACAATCCTTTTCTGGCTTATTATCCGGAACTCTGCATAGGCTGTCAGCGCTGTGTCAGTGTGTGCAGCAGAAGAGTGGGTAACGGAGTGCTCAACGCCTCCAAAATAGGCACTAGAACCTTTATTGATGCTCCGTTCGGACCGGACTGGAAGGAAACAGATTGTGAACTCTGCGGTAACTGTGCCGCGGTATGTCCGACAGGTGCACTGGTGGCCAAGAACATGGGTAAATACCAGACTGGTAATGTAACCAGAGTACTTACCACCTGTCCGCACTGTGCCACCGGATGTCAGATGTACCTGATGGTAAAGGACAACAGAATTGTTGATGTTGAACCGGCAAACGGTCCGTCCAACAGGGGGCTTCTGTGTGTGAAGGGCAGATTCGGCTCCTTTAATTTTGTACACTCTCCCGACCGTCTCAGACATCCCCTTATTAAGAACCGGGAGACCGGTAAATTTGAAAAGGCCACCTGGGATGAGGCACTGGATCTGATTGCCCGTAAATTCGGGGAGATTAAGGAGAAGTACGGAGCTGATGCTCTGGCAGGTTTCGCCTGCTCCCGTGCTCCTAACGAGGACTGCTACATGCTGCAGAAGATGGTGCGCTGTGCCTTCGGAACCAACAATGTGGATAACTGTGCCCGTGTCTGTCACTCAGCAACCGTGGCAGGTCTTGCCATGACACTGGGGTCAGGAGCCATGACCAATCCTATCGGTGACATTACCAGAGATGTTGATCTTATTCTGCTGGTAGGTTCAAACCCTGAAGAGGCTCATCCGGTAATCGGTATGCAGATTAGACAGGCGGTGTCAAAAGGAACCCACCTTATTGTGGTTGATCCGCGGAAGATAAAATTATCCCGTGAGGCGGATATTCATATCAGACTGAAGCCGGGAACCAACGTGGCTTTTGCAAACGGTATGATTAATATCATCATCAATGAAGGACTTGCTGATGAGAAATTCATCAGTGAACGTACTGAAGGCTTTAATGAACTGAAGGAACTGGTTAAGGATTATACCCCGGAGAGAGTGGCGGAGATCTGCAATATTGATGTAGATCAGCTCCGTGAAGCGGCAAGAATGTATGCTACAGCCAAAAAAGCTCCGATAATCTACTGTCTTGGTGTTACCGAACATTCATCAGGTACTGAAGGGGTAATGAGTCTTTCCAACCTGGCCATGGTTGTAGGTAAACTGGGCAAAAGCGGCTGCGGTGTCAATCCGCTGCGCGGCCAGAACAATGTTCAGGGAGCCTGTGATATGGGGGCACTGCCGGGAGATTTTCCGGGATATCAGAAGGTGGTCAATGAAAGCGTAGTGCAGAAATTTGAAGATGCCTGGAAAGTGAAACTCAGTCGTAAACCGGGACTTCACGCCACAGACGTCTTTCCGGCTGCCGTTAGAAAGGAAATCAGAGGTCTCTTTATTTTCGGTGAGGATCCGGTAGTTTCCGATCCTGATCAGGCTCATGTGATTAAAGCCCTGGAAAGTCTTGATTTCTTCGTGCTCTGTGATCTCTTTATGACTAAAACGGCAGAGTATGCTGATGTTATTCTGCCTGGTACCAGCTATGCGGAAAAGGAGGGGACCTTCAGCAATACGGAGCGCCGGGTACAAAGGGTCAGAAAGGCTGTAACCATAGAAGGTGAAATGCGTCTGGATACGGATATCTTTACCGATCTTATGAATCGTATGGGGTATCCGCAGCCTTATCTTCGTGCTGATGAAATCATGGATGAGATTGCTTCGCTTACGCCAAGCTTCGGCGGCATCAGTCATAAGCGTCTTGATGCCGGTGAAAGTCTGCAGTGGCCTTGTCTGGATAAAAATCATCCGGGAACACCGATTCTGCACACCCAGAAGTTCTCTCGAGGTCTAGGTTTATTCTATCCTGCGCCTTATAGAGAAAGTCAGGAGCTTCCGGATGACGAGTATCCGTTTATTCTGATGACCGGGCGTGTGCTTTATCACTACAATGCCATGGCTATGACCGGAAGAACTCCTGGACTTGTGGAAAAGTCTGGTTCCTCATTTATTGAAATCAATAACGAGGATGCCGCAAGACTGGGCATTGCCGACGGGGAGAAGGTAAGATTATCCTCAAGGCGCGGCAGTATTGTTACCAGTGCCAGAGTCGGGGATAAGGTATCAGTAGGGGAAACCTGGATGCCGTTCCATTTCTCCGACGGTTTTGCCAATGTGCTGACTAATGCGGCCCTGGATAAATTCGCCCGTATTCCGGAATACAAGGTCTGCTCCATCAGAATTGAAAAAATAATGTAGCAGTTTTGGGTTCTGTATTCGGGCAGCTGACCCGTAAAGCAGAAGATCCTGTTTGAGAAGGAGCTGTTACCTCAGGTTTTATCCGTGACAGGAATCTTTCAGAAATGTATAAGTACCGGTGTTTATGTATCTCATAAATGCCGGTCTTTTTTTATGAGAGATCTGCAGACTGACGGGGAAGTTTTTTATTTATAGCTGGAGATGTTTTTACAATTATACGTTCTGATCCCGCTATTTTGGATTTATCAGTCTTATGCCGGTATCAGTTATATGCTGTTGGAACTCTTAAATAAATATATTTTCTAAAAAATTAAAGCTCATCTCCAGTTGTCGGGAAATGAGCTTAGATTACTGTACGGTTGTTACAGGATACCGGAGAAAAACCCGGATGTTATTTTCAGGTTAGCCGTTTGCTGCTTTATCTGATGCTTTATCCGTTTTGGTTCTGGCTGTATCTTCGGCATCGTCTCCTGCTGTATCATCAGCTGCATCACCGGATTCATCAATGCCGATGGCATTGTTCTTAGGTCTGTCCTTGCTCTTTCCGGTGTTCGGATCCTCAAGAGGCAGCTTAAGAGAATTTGCGAGAGCCTCTGTTATCTCTATACGGCAGCTGTCAAGACTTGCTAAAAGGTGCTTCAGCATGGTGTTGTTGATAATTTTATTGTCGGATTCCTCCTCTTCGGCAGGAATATTCTGGCTGTTTCCTTCAGTCTCGGTGCCGAATAACTGATCCTCAATGGACTGCATGGCTCTGGAAGCCTTGTTGTTGAACCAGACTGAATCAGGGTTGTCGAATTCCTTAACTATAATGGTTTCAACGCTTGGCAGTTTAATCTGCTGCTTCAGGTCGTCAAGCAGGGAGAAGGATACCTTGTCTGAAGTGTAGAACATGTACAGTGAATCAGGATCTATATTCTGGCTAAGCTTGCGGACCTCTGCTTTTTCATCAAGCTTGTTATTTTTCAGGATTTCGTCAATATTCTCTTTAGTTTTATTCAGAATGTCTTCAGCAGCTCTGGCTATATCCTTTCTCATGTTGTTGAGGGAATTGTCCAGATTCTTTATTTTCATGGTACTGATGAAGGACTGTTTAAGCTGGGAGTCTCCGGCGGTAAACGGATACTGCTTGTTGCGGGCCTGGTACCAGTTTATAAAGAGTTCTGCTGTTTCATTAAGCTCACTGAAATGGTCATTGATTTCAGTACTTGCTGTTGTCAGAAGCAGGTGCAGCTCATTAAGGCCGTTCTGCTTGGCTCTGCTGATTTCCTTGAAGGTGCCGTTTTTGTATTTGACCCCGCCGATAAGTTCGGCATCAGCCTTTATCTTGTCGTCATTGTCCATCATGACCTTCTGCTGGAACTCAATATATTTAGGGTAGCCGAAGTTATAGCTCACTGCCAGAAATACGGTAAGGAAGAGCGGAAGAGCGATGGTTTTCCAGTATCTGAACAGGAAGCATTTTCTCTGTTTCATCCACTTCTGTTTTTTCATCATGGATCCGATTTCGGCAAAAGGCATACACAGCAGACTGAAGATTATTGCTGTCTGGCAGCCGAAAATTCCCAGAGGCATGGCTACAAGTACCGCCTTGACCGGTTCATAATAATAGGTCCCTTTGAGTGAGAGCAGGGTGAAATCCACGCTGGCAATGATGAAATTGATGGTCTGCAGAAAAATGGTGAAAAGGTTGTTTTCATAGTCTGTTTCAAAACCCCCGAATATTACAGCCTTACTCTGTTCTAAAGTAAGAGATGGCTGGTATCTGAAATATCCGAGTGAGAAGGTGATGATACCGATAATGAAGCAGACAATGAATCTTCTGTAGAAGCGGAATACATTAGGCTTTCTGGAGGCTTTCATGATTTTACTGACAATCGGCAGATTGAACAGTGAATTCAGCACGGCATATAAAATAAAAGAGGTGAGAACCAGAAAACGGCCTTCAGCTGAATTGCCCACCAGAGTATAGAAAAGGATGAAACCGGTCATGGTAAACATGAAAATAGATGACAGGTTTCTTCTTGTAGAGTAGACAATGCGTTCAACAATGCTTCTGGCATTGAAATCCATACTCATTTCGTTATTGCGGTATATGTGGTAATAACGGATGTAGAAGGTTCTCGGAATAATGAAGAATATAAAAATAAGTACGAAGGCAATAATGCACTTTGTGGTTATGCTGTCGGCAAATCCCACAAAGCCACGGCAGAGAAGCAGAATGGCGAATACCCCGGCATATTTCAGTGCCAGCTCAAACCAGTTTTCCTCTCTGTACTGACCAATGACCTCATCATCGGAGCTGTAGCTTCCGGATCTGTTATCCTGCATGCGATCTTTTTCTATGGAAGGTGTTGTACTGACTGTTTCAGTTCCGGCAGATTCTGACGGGCCTGCGTCCTGTCCGCTCTGCTGCTGAGCCGCGGATTCGGCGGCTGCGTCATTTACGATGGTAATGCCGGGATCCTCGGTATTCTGAAGATCATTGCCGGATGAATTGTTAGGGGTATTTTGGTACATTGTAAAATCCCAATGCTAGCTATTATTATATATATTTATCGTTCCGTTTTTTTCTGTATTCTGTACCGGATGTTCCGGACAGACGGCTACCATGAAGCACTGCCGGTAACCTCTGCAGAAAAACCTTAACAGAGACCTGCTCAACTTATTTTATACTTAATCTTATTTTTTTACAAAAATAAACGAGATTTTGCATCTGTTTGCTGTGAACGGGCACAGTAGCGACAGAGAAATGAGTAAAAGTTTTTTGGTGAAAAAAGAATTTGGGTTAAGAGTTATGGATAATCATAAATAAATTGTAATTTAAAAAGTGTGTAATATGCATTATAAGTTGTGTTTTTGTGAAAAAAATGCAAATTACATTGTAAAATGTTTTGTATATGGTGTTATATATTATGATTGTTTTTTGGGGGGGTGCAATGTTATTAGAATTTTCCTGTTCAAATCATAAGTCTATACAGAAAGAGATTTTGTTTTCTGCACTCGCAGGAACAGATGATACGCATAAAGAAAAATTAATTCCGTTTGGAAAATACAAAGTACTTCGCTCTGCGTTGATATACGGCGCCAATGGTTCCGGAAAAAGTAATTTTATAGATGCTATTATTTTTGTTAAGAATCTTGTTATGAACAGTATAAATCATCAGATTGGACAAGGGATTAGGCAGAATCCACATAAACTGAACTCTAGTGGTAGTGAGAGTACATATTCAATTCAGTTTGTTACTAAAGGGATTCGGTATATATATGGCTTTACCCTCAAAGATTTTCTTGTAATTGATGAGTATTTGTATTATGTCCCTAAAGGAAGACAAACCAAAATATTTGAACGTTCCGATAATGGTTTTAGTACGGGAAGAAAATTTGCCGGAAAATTGGCAACGTGCAATGATGTGTTGAAACCTAATCGTTTACTACTTTCTTGTGCGGCTAATTTTAGTAATGTTAGTGAAATTATAGACGCATACAGATTCTTTGTTGAGGAACTGGTGGTTTATAATCCATTAAATCAAAATAATTGGATGAATTATTCACTTTATCAAATGAATTCTAATCCTCAAATGAAAAATGCCGTTATAACACTTATGCAAGATTTAGGTATGGGCATTAAAGACATAGATGTCACAATAGATACAAAGAAAATTGAATCATCTCAATTTCCGGATTTTTTATCGGAAGAATTTAAAAATTTATTATTGAAACAAAATATTGATGCAATAACTGCTAAAGTTAAATACGATAATTTTTCAACCGATCTGATGCAGGATGAATCGGTAGGCATTCGTAAATTATTTGCTCTGCTGTGTCCATTGATTGATATCATGGCAAACAATAAAACTCTTATCTGTGATGAACTTGAAACGAGTTTGCATGAGGCTGTTTTATATGGGCTGATAAAGGTATTCATGGATTTACCTATTAATAACAATTCTCAATTGTTTTTTACAACGCATGAAACAGGTTTGCTTGATCTTGATATTTTTAGAAGAGATCAAATCTGGTTTACTGAATTAACACCAAAAGAAAGATCTACAGTTTTGTACTCTTTAGCTGAATTAAAAAATGTAAGAAAAGATGAAAAGTATAGCAAGGGTTATATATCAGGAAG